>CAZKSE010000017.1:0-27445 GCA_964555305.1 uncultured Rhodobacter sp.
TGCCATACGTTTGCCATACGTTTGCCATACGTTTGCCATACGCTTGCCATACGCCCTGTGAGGTCCCTCTCAGGGCCCCGACGCGGGTCCTTCACAAGCGGATGGCCGAGATCAGCCGACCGTAATCGGCCTCGCCCTTCTTCACCGCGCGGCGGTAGGAATAGAACAGATCGGGCTGCGAAAAGGTGCAATGCCGCGTCCATTCGGCATGGCCGATCCCCGCCTCGCGCAACCGCTTCAGCCCGAAACCCGGCAGATCGAACAGGTAGCGATCGCCGTCGCCATTGGCGAAAAACCATTGATAGTCAGGGTCTTCCGCCAGAAACTCCTCGACGAACTCGGGCCCGACCTCATAGGCGCGCTGGCTGATGCAAGGCCCGATGACCGCGACCGTATCCTCCCGCGCCGCGCCCAGATCCTCCATCGCCTCAAGCGTCGCCTCCAGCACGCCCGCCAACGCCCCACGCCATCCCGCATGAACCGCGCCGACCACGCCGGCCTCGTGATCGGCCAGCAAAACCGGCATGCAATCCGCCGTCAACACACTCAACGCAATCCCCCGCACCCCCGTCACCAACGCATCCGCCCGCCCCGCCACCCCGCCCACCGGCTCGGTGATGGTCAGCACATCGGCCGAATGAACCTGATTGGCATTGACCAGCGCGCCCGGCGCCACATCGAGCGCATGGGCGACCCGGCCGCGATTGATCGACACCACATCAGTCTGATCCGACGACCCGGCGCCGCAATTGAGCCCCTGAAACACCCCCGAGGATGCGCCGCCGCGGCGGGTGAAGAACCCATGCCGCAGGGGCGCGAGTGTGTCCGAGATGAGAATCTCCAGCGTCATCGGCTTCGATTCGATCCTTTCAGGCCGCGGCGTCCAGCCCCGGCGGCAACGGCGAGTCTGCTGCAACCAGGGCGAGTACCTTGAACAAACTTCCCATTTCCGAGGGATCGGTCAAGCGGCGAGTGGCGGCAAGATGCGATTCAAGCGCCGCGCCGTGCAGGGACTGGGCCAGCCGGGACGCGCGTTGCCCGATTCCAAGGCGTTCCAGCCAGATCCCCTGCGGCGTCAGGGCGCTGGCGCGCAACCGGGGGGCAGACCGGGCTAGCGCGCGAAAATCGACATGCGCGGTCAGATCCGCCGCGCCCGGCTCGGCGAACGGGTCGGCGAAGGCATGGTTGCGCAACGCCTGGAACGTGTCGCCTCGGCTGTCCCATTCGCCGTAATCGATGATCAGCGCCGCCCCGCCCCGCGCAGCGATCCGCGATTCGATCGCGGCCATCACGGGCGCTGCGGCCGGGCAGATCTCGACGATGCCGCCTTCTGGGATGTCGTTCAGCCGATCCGCCAGATCGACGGGCGCGACCGGATCGGTCAGGCCCAGCGACAACGCGCCATCCTGCAACCCGACCACCCGTTCACGCCAGGACCCGCCCGCACGCTGGAACTGCCGGATCGGCAGCGCATCGAAGAATTCATTGGCGACCAGCCAGAGCGGCGCCTGCGGCAGATCGTCGGCGCTGTCGTGCCAGCTTGCCGGCAGCTTGCGCAGCGTCTGCGCCTGCACGGCCCGCAAGGTGGGCGAGGCCTCGACCAGATGCACCCGCGCGGCGGCGTGAAAGCCCGGCACCCGGCGCGTTGCCCGCCAGATGTCGGCCATCAGCGTGCCGCGCCCCGGCCCCAGCTCGGCCAGCGCGAACGGGGCCGGCGCCCCCTGGTCGAGCCAGCTTTGCGCCAGGCAGAGCCCCGCCAGTTCGCCGAACATCTGGCTCATCTCGGGCGCGGTAGTAAAATCGCCCGCAGCGCCCAGCGGGTCGCGGGTGGCGTAGTAGCCGTGGCGGGGGTCCAGCAGGCATTCGGCCATATACTCGGCCAGCGTCATCGGGCCACTCGCCCGGATCCGCGCGGCCAGTCTTTCGGCCAGCGCCGTCATTGCCGCCCGCGTGCCCGTGCCATCAGGATCAGCACGATCGCCGCCAGGAGCATCGGCAGGCTGAGGAGCTGTCCCATTGTCACGCCAAACTCACCCAGCGAGACGACATGCCCCTGCGGATGCGCGGCCAGGAATTGTGGATCCGGCTCGCGCCAGAACTCGACCAGGAAACGCGCCCCGCCGTAGACGGCAAAGAAGGTGCCGGTTATCGCCCAGGGAAAGCGCAGTGCATCGCGTCGGCTCACCAGATACCAGACGATCATGCCCAGCAGGAGACCTTCGAGCGCCGCCTCGTAGAGCTGGGTGGGATGGCGGGCGCAGGGTGCGTCCCAGCCCGGCGGGCAGATCGCACCTGCACCGGGAAAGAGGACGCCCCAGGGCATCTCGGTCGGGCGGCCCCAGAGCTCGGCATTGATGAAATTGGCGATCCGGCCCAGGAACAGGCCCAGGGGGACGACCATCGCCATCGCATCCGCGATGGCCGAGGGGGCGACGCCGTTGCGCCGGGCGAAGATGAAGCCCGCGGCAGCCGCGCCCAGAAGCCCGCCGTGAAAGGACATCCCGCCTTCCCAGACGCGCAGGACCTCGCCCGGATTGGCGAGGTAATAGCCGGGCTGGTAGAAGACCACGAAACCCAGCCGCCCGCCGAGGATGACGCCGACGATGATCCAGGCGAGCAGGTTTTCCACGGCCGCGGGTGCCATCGGCGCGGTGCCGCCGGGCCAGAGCGCAGGGCGCCGCAGCGCCGCGACGATCAGCCGCCAACCGAGCAGGAAACCCGCGAGATAAGCCAGGGCATACCAGCGCAGCGCAAAGGTGAAGCCGCCCAAGTCGATCGAAAAGATCTCGGGCGAGAGCGGCGGAAAGGGGATGGCGTACATGAGGGCTCCGGCGAATGCGGCCCGTCTTCCCGTGCGGGGGCGGTGAAGTCAACCTTGTGCATCCCGCCGGCCGCACACATATTGGCCAAAACCCAAGGAGCGCGGAATGCAGCCCGGAAACAAGTTGTTCGACGATCTGGCCAAGCTGATGACCAATGCGATGGGCGTGGCCCAGGGCGCGCGGGCGGAAGCCGAGACGGCGCTGAAATCGATGATGGATCGCTGGCTGGCCGACCGTGACTTTGTCACCCGCGAGGAGTTCGACGCAGTCCGCGCGATGGCCCAAAAGGCGCGCGAGGAGAACGAGGCGCTGAAGGCCCGGATCGCGGCGCTGGAAGAGCGCGGCGGCGCGAGCACCAGGAAGGCCGACTGACCCCCTTTCGCGATTTCCCATTCACCCGGCTTGCGCTAGCTTTCCGGCAGGAGGGGGGCGCCGATGACGGGTTGGCTGAAGGCAGAGACGCTGCGACTGCGCAACACGGCGATCTGGTCGTGGCGCGGTTGGCGGGCGGCCTGGGCCACGCAGAAATCCCTCAGGCAATGGACCGCGGCAAACGCGGTGTCGGCGGCACTGGCCTTAGCCCTGCCCCTGGGGATGGGCGAGCGCGCGCTGATCCTCGCCCTCGGCGTTCTGGTCCTCGCGGCGGAGCTGTTCAACACGGCCATCGAGACGGCGATCGACTACATCTCGGAGGCGCAGCACCCGAAAGCGGCGATGGCAAAGGAATGTGCCAGCGCCGGGGTTGCGCTGACCGCGGTGGCGGCGGGCGTCGCTTGGGTCGTTCTGATCGCGGGGCTACTGATGGGTTAGGTGCGGCCTTCAGAACTGCGCGCGCCACCAGCTCCAGAACCAGTCGGCGACGCGCTGTCGCAACGGGCGGTTGCGCCATTCCTCCAGCGTGACCTCACGGGTGCGCGCGAGGTCCGCGTTGAATATCTCGATCTGTTCGCGCGCGATCGCGGCGTCGAAGATGTTGAGATTGGCCTCGTCGTTGAGCCGGAAGGAGCGTTCGTCAAAATTGGTCGAGCCGACCGAGACGAAGGTCTCGTCCACGACCATCAGCTTGGCGTGCATGAAGGTGGGGGTGTATTCGTGGATGCGGATCCCCGCCTCCAGCAGCTCGCCCCAGAAATGGCGAGAGGCATGACGCACCATCTCGGCGTCGTTGTGGTCGCCAGGGACGATGATATCGACCTCGACACCGCGGGCGCGCGCCTCGACCAGTTGGGCGATGGCGACATCGTCGGGGACCAGATAGGGCGTGGTGACGCGGATGTGGTTCTCGGCCGCGGCGATCACGGTCATCAGCATCAGGTGAATGTAGTTTCGGCTGCTGGTGCTGCTGATGACCAGCTGCGCGACCGTTTCGCCCGCAGGCTCCAGCGGCGGAAAATGCAGGTCGCCCTTTAGCACCTCGCCGGTATCCTCCACCCAGTTCGAGACGAACGCGCCCTGCAGCATCGCCACCACGGGGCCGGTGATCCGGTAATGCGTCTCGCGGTATTCGTCGGGGTTGCGCGCGTCGCCCAGCCATTCGTCGCCGATCCCGACACCGCCGGTGAACCCCACTTGCCCGTCCACGATCAGTAGCTTGCGATGCGTGCGGTTGTTGATCCGGTCAAGCGTATACCACTTGAGGGGACGGAAACGGACGACGCGCACGCCGGCCTCTTCCATCAAATCTATGAGCTCAGGCTCCATCTGTTGCGACCCGGCCCAATCCATCAGCACGCGAACCTCGACCCCGTGGCGCGCGCGATCGCTCAGCGCCTCGGCGAATTCGCGGGCGATGCGGCCGGACCAGTAGACATAGGTTTCGAAGTTGACACTGATCTCGGCCGAATGGATCGCATCCAGCATGGCCGGAAAGATCTCGTCGCCGTTGGTGAGTGTCTCGATACTGTTCCCGGGCAACAGGTTCGATCCGTAAAGCCCTGAAAGACTCCGCAGAAACGCCGGATCCGAGGCGGCGGCCGTATGCGGGATCGGATCGCGCAATTCGCGCCGGTCGGGCAAGATGTTAAGCATCACGATCCCTGCAAGCACCGTCGCAAGCACGATGCCCAGTCGGCTTGCGATGCGGCCGGCTTGCGTCATTCAAAGGTTCCGCCCTTCGTGTCCCCGAAGTCAACTCGCCAGCGGCGATCCGGTTTCCCGAAATCGCGCGCCTTAACGCTCCTCCAGTGCGGACTGGATGCGCAGAAATTCCGAGATGTTGTCCAGATCGACCAGACCGACCAGTCGGCCGCGATCCAGAATGCAAATCAGCCGCGCCTCGCCCTGTTGCAGGTTCTCCAAAAGATCGGCCAGTTCGGCATTTGGCCGCGCGGTGATCGGGGGCGACATGACCTGCGCAATGCGTCCCTCGAGCCCGTGATCGCGCAGGCCGCGCAGTATGGCGCCCTGGTTCGCCACGCCGACCAGCTGCCCGCCATCGATCACCGGGAAATCCTTCTGAGTGCCGGCGAGCGTCAGATCGACGGCATCGGCGAGCGTCTCGTCCGGGCGCAGGATATGGAAGTCGGTGACCATCGCGCGGGCGACCGGCTTGCGGCGCAGGCGGGTCTCTACCTCCGAGGCGCCGGCTTCGGCCGCCGCACCGATCCAGACGAAGGCGGCGATCAGGATGAGCAGCGGATTGCCGAACAGCCCCAGCACCCCCAGCAGGATGGCCAGCGTCTGCCCCACCCGCGCAGCGATCCGGGTGGCGCGCAACCGGCCCAGCCGCAGTGTCAGCGCCGCACGCAAAACCCGCCCGCCATCCATCGGAAAGGCGGGGATCATATTGAAGACCGCAAGGAAGATGTTGGCGAAAAGGACACTTTGCAAAAAGCTCACCGGCAGGAACGTCGGCTGCATCACCTCTGCCCCACCGCCGCTCAGACCCACGAGCAGGAACAGGAAAAACGCGATCACCAGGTTCACCGCCGGCCCCATCAGCGCCACGACGATTTCCTGCCGCGGGTCCTTGGGCATCCGTTCCAGCATGGCCAGCCCGCCGATGGGCAGGAGCGTGATGTAGCGTGTGCCGATCCCGTAGCGCCGGGCAGTCAGCGCGTGGCCGTATTCATGCAGCACCACGCAGACGAAAAGCACCGCGATGAACAGAAGGCCCGAGATGACCCCGGCCATCGTGCCGGTCTGCACCCAGTAGATGAACCCCACCCAGATGAAGAGCAGCGGAAAGGTCGCGTGCATGTAAAGATCGATTCCTGCGATGCGACCGATTTTCGTGGACCAACCCATGCTCTCGCTCCGAATGGGGCGGCCCGAGCGCGCCAGGCGCGCCCGGGCCTTCCCCTTACAGGTGGCATCGGCACTCTGCGGTTCAAGCCAAGGGGATGAACCGCTCCGCTGCGTCACTCCGGCGCGTAGCGATCGAGGAGAGCGACCAGATCCGCTCGTTCCTGCCGAAGAACCTCGGCATTTCCCGGGACGGTGGTAGCCGTGATCGCATCGTCGAAAGCTTCCAGCACATGCTTTTCGCCGGCAACCAGCGCGTCCATGATATTGGTCGAGATGTCGTCGAACCACGACCGCAGCTCGACCACGGCGCGGTTCACACGGCCAAAGAAAGAGCCGTCCTTCGGCGGTTCGTGCCCCGCCGCGCGCAGCATCTTGGCGACGCGCTCGGCCTGTCGGACGTGAAGGCTCCGAAACTCTGCGGCGATGGCGGTGAACTCGGGCTGGGCCTTTTCCAGAACCTTGTCGTATCCCGCAATCGTGTCCAGAAGTCGCGTGTGCAGTTCGGCCAGGGCGGGGGTGCCTTTGTCGCTGGCGCCCTTCCCCCGGAGATCGGATGTGGTCATCAGTCTTCTCCTTCGGGGTAGTGCGGATGAACCGGGCAGCCGTTGCCGGTGCCCGGCATCGGGATGAAACAGGCCGCTGCCATCAGGCAGCGGCCACCGCGTCAAGTCTGTCGGTCGATTGTTACGCGTTGCGCCGGGGTCAGACCGGCGGACGGCCCTGAAGCGCACGCGCCAGCATCGCGATGAGGAACAGCACCAGGAAGATCACGAAGAGGATCTGCGCAATCGACGAGGCCGCGCCCGCAATCCCGGTGAAGCCAAGCGCCGCCGCAACCAGCGCGACGATGAGGAAGGTAAGGGCCCAGCCCAACATGGTATTCTCCTTTCAATTCATGGTTCCGGTCGGTCGGATCAGTGGTTGAACGTCCGATGGTCGGTCCGGTTCCACCGTCAGGCCGCGACCTTTCGGCCCGAACCGGGTCGCGCGAAAAGTCGGATGGAACCAAGCCGGTTGTCAGCCGTTTTTCATATATCCGCCACGCGCGCTGCCCCGGCAGTCGCGCTGTCAGGCCATTGAAAGGAGCGCACCATGTCAGCCAGCAACACCAATCTGGAAAAGCAGAAGCGCCGCCACCGCGGACCCCTGGTGGGGATCGCCGTAGCTCTCGGCGTCGCGCTTGCCCTGTTCCTGGGCTATATGTTCTTTCTCGCCGATACCGAGACCCCGGAACCGACCGGCCAGACCCCGACGGAAGAGGCGGTTGGCATCCCGGCAGAGGGCAGCCCCGAGACACAGGACGCCATCGCCGATCCGGATGGCACCGTGATTGAAGAAACGCCCCCGCCGACAGAAGATTGATCCAGACACTATTGATCCAGGCAACGGGACGTCTGTACGGAACCTCGGCGCGCGTTCGCGCGGCATCGGTGCCGGCACCACCAGCCCGCACCGATGGTTCGCATCGGGTCAACGGTATCCCGCAACCTTTTTATATCAATGCCTTGGCGATGGCCCAAATTTGGACCAGCCTGCCTTCCGCACCACACCCGGTTTCCGGAGGCATCAAAAAACCCGGCACCGCGCAATGCGGGCCGAGTTTTTCCGGATTGTCGGAGCTTACTGGAACAGCGTCTCGGTCGAGGCGAAGAACATCGCCTGTGACACCGCCGAGCGGACCTGCTCGACCGTGAAGGGCTTGGTGATGAGAAAGGCGGGCTCCGGCTTCTCGCCGGTCAGAAGCCGGTCGGGGAAAGCAGTGATGAAGATCACCGGCAACTCGCCCAGTTCGCCCAGAAGTTCGGTGACCGCATCGATGCCCGAAGAATTGTCGGCCAGCTGGATATCGGCCAGGATCAGATCCGGACGCTCCTTTCGGCCCAGTTCCACCGCCTGCGCCTTCGTCCGCGCGATGCCCGTTACCTTGTGGCCCATGTCGCTCACGATGCTACGGATATCCATGGCGATCAGCGGCTCGTCCTCGATCACCATGACCTTTCCCCGGATGGATGCGTCCATCTCCTGGTAGGCGATGGCGACCAGTTCCTCGGCTTCCGAGGGGTCGATCTGCATGATCCGCGCGATCTCCTCGTGGCCGAACTCCTCGACCGTGCGCAGCAAGAGCGCCTCGCGCGTGTTGGGCGTCAGCCGGGCCAGATAGGCCTGGGCGCGCGCTTCGGGGCCGTCGGCGAAGGCACCGGCATCGCCCGGCTCACTGACCGGCGAGCCGGTCGTCTGCCAGACGGCGTGAAAGGCACGGAAAAGCGCGATACGCGCGGATTCGTCGGTCGCCAGCATGGACCTGTCGGCCAGGATCGCCTCAAGGGTGGCAGCGGCGTAGCGGTCGCCGGAAGTCTGGCTGCCGGTCAGGGCCCGCGCGTAGCGGCGCAGGTAGGGCAGTTCCGCGGCGATCCGCAGCGCCATGTCGCGGCCGCCCTGAGTAGCGCCGCTTTGCACCTGCGCGGCGCCGGCGTCAGTGGTATTCGAAGTGTCGCTCATGGCCACTCACTTTTTTTGCATTGCCGGGAACCAAACGCGGATTGTGGCGTTTGGTTCCCGACCGGCGGAAAGAAATTCCGCCAAGGATTGAAATTAGAACCGCTCCGGGTCAGTTTGGCGATGGGGTGCAGATGAGTAAAGCAGAACATGACCGACGAACCGAAATCTACCCGGCGCCAAGCCTCTGTTCCGGCTTCGGTAGAGCGTCAGATCGATGAGAATCTGAAACGCCTCTACCAGCAGCAGCTTGCGGACGACCTGCCCGATCACCTGAAGGCTCTGGTTGCCCAACTGCGGGAACAGGGGCACCCGCAATGAGCGCGCATCCAAACACCGCCGACCCGCGCGAGGAGATCATCGAGCATCTTCCCTCGTTGCGAGCTTTTGCGCTCAGCCTGACGCGCAACCCCTCCTCGGCTGACGATCTGGTGCACGACACGATCGTCAAGGCCTGGAGCAAGTTCCACCTCTACAAGCAGGGGACCAACCTGCGGGCATGGTTGCTGACAATTCTGCGCAACACCTACTACTCCGGCCGGCGCAAGGCCGCGCGCGAGGTGTCCGACAGCGATGGCGCGATGACCGAGCGGCTGGCGACAAAGCCCGACCACGACGGCCGGCTGGCGCTGAACGATCTGGCGCAGGCCTTCGCTCGCCTGCCGGCAGAGCAGCGTGAGGTGCTGGTGCTGGTCGGCGCGATGGGGTTCTCGATCGAGGAAGCCGCCGAGACCTGTGGCTGCGCGCCTGGGACCGTCAAGAGCCGCGCGAACCGCGGCCGCCGCGCACTGGCCGAGATGCTGGGACTCACCAATGGCGAGGGGATGGATCTGACCGAGAATACGACCCTCGCGGTGATCTCCGCCCAGGCGGTCGCGGGCTGACCCTTCATGGCGCGCCGGATGCCTGCCCTGTTGTCGGGCCTCGCCGACAGGCTGGCGGTCCGACTTCTGATGCTGCTGACGCTGGCACTGCTGCCCCTTGGCCTGATCGCGGTGCATACGACGGCCGGTATCCAGCAGTCTGTCCGCAGTGGAAATGAGCGGGCACTGATCGGCCTGACGGCCGATGCTGTCGCCGGCAAGCGCGCGTTGATCGAAAGCGCGCTGGCCTCGGCGCGGGCGCTGGGGCCCCTGGCTCTGGAACGGCTCGACGATCCGATCGCCTGCCGCCAGTTACTAAGCGATTATGTTGAACGCTCCGGCGTTTACAGCTTTGCGGGTTTCATTGCGGCCGATGGGCAGATGAGTTGCGTTTCGTCCGGCGCGCCTGTGGATTTTTCTGACAGCGCTGTCTTCCAGTCACTGCGCGAACGGCCGATGGCACTGGTCACCGCGCAACCCTCGGGCGTGACGACGGGGGAGGCGGTGGTCATCGCCACGCAGCCCGTCTATTCGGACGCCACGCTGGCGGGATTCCTGAGTATCTCGGTGAGCCAGCGATCGGTCCAGCTGCTCGGTCGGCTAGCGCTTGAAGAAGCTCCGCAGCGCGCACTGCTGGTGAACCACACGGGCCAGCTGATCTCGATCGATCCGACGATCGAGACCGAGGCCGCGGATGATCTTCCGGTGGATTTTGACCTTTCGACGCTTGCGGGCGGCGGAAACCAGGTGTTTCACGGCAGGACCGGCGCTGGCGATGCCGCGACCTTTGCCGTAGCCGAACTGATCCCGCGCCGGCTTTACGCGCTTGGAACCTGGCCAAACGAAAGCGCCGGGGTCGCTGGGTGGCGGGCGATGGCGGTGCCGATGGCCTTTCCGATCCTGATGTGGATCGCGAGCCTCGCCGTGCTGTTCTTCTCGGTCGATCAGTTGGTGATCCGGCATGTGCGCACGCTGAACCGACAGATGCGCCGCTTTGCACTGGGCAAGCGAGAGGTGGAAGCCGACATGCCTGCTTCAGCGCCCGCCGAACTGCGGGAGTTGGGCAGCACGTTCCGCAAGATGACCTGGATAATCGCCCGCGACGAAGCCGAGCGCGAGGCCGACCTGGCCGAGAAGACGGTGCTGCTGAAGGAAGTGCACCACCGGGTAAAGAACAACCTGCAGCTCATCGCGTCGATTTTGAACCTGCAGATGCGGCAGCTGGACGACCCGAGCGCGCGGGCGGTGCTGCGCAGCGTGCAGGAACGGGTGCTGGGCCTCGCCTCGATCCACCGTAGCCTTTACGAGGAAACGCAGCTTTCGGCGCTACAGGCCGACCGGGTTCTGGGCGACATCCTGAAGCAGATCCTGTCGATGGGTTCCGCGCCCGAAGACGCCATCTCGGTTTTCACCGAGTTGGACCCCGTGAAGCTGGACCCGGATCAGGTCGTGCCCCTGACGCTTCTGGTGTCCGAGGCGGTGACGAACGCGCTTAAGCATATCGGACAGCCGACGGAGGGCAAGCCGTGGCTGGATGTCAGGCTGAAGCTTGATGGCACGCGCGCGACGTTGTCGGTGGCCAACTCGGTCGGTGAGCGCCTTCAGGCGCGCGATGATGCTGCCCAGACCAGCGCCCGGCTGGGCAACGAGTTGATCGAGGCCTTCGCGCTGCAACTGGATGCAGAGCTGGAGCGTGGCGAGCTGGCGCATCCGCGCGGGTCAGCCTATGCGCTGACACTGCGCTTCGATGTGGAAGACGGCCGGGGAACCGAGACCACCTCGCAGGGTGTGGTCGTGAGCAATTGAGCGGCACGCCCGCCCGCACTTTCCGCGCTGATGAAGGACAGTAAACGCGCGCGAGCATCCGTGTGCGCTGACGCACAAACCTTTAAGTCACTGACTTAACTGCCTTCCATTTTTTTGTTAACCGGGTTGAAAGCATAGAATAGCGCCGAGTCAGCGCGGTCCGGGATCATCGCGGTCGTTTCCAACCTCACCCTCACGCATATCTGGCAGAGCGCCTCCGGTCAGCCGAGGCGTTGCGCGGTGCCTTAGGGAGTTGCGGGAACCAACCGGATGGCATCGCGTTATCTCTGCGAAGCCCGGGCACAGAAGGTGCCGGGATATGCTGACAGGAAAGGACATCTCATGAACTGGGACCAGATCAAGGGTAAATGGACGCAGATGACCGGCAGCGCCAAGGAACAGTGGGGCAAGCTGACCGACGACGACCTGAGGCAGGTCGAAGGCAACAAGGACCAGCTGGTCGGCAAGATCCAGGAGAAATACGGGGTCGCCAAGGAAGAGGCCGAAAAGCAGGTCGACGACTGGAGCAACAAGGCCTGAGCCGACCCGCGTTATGAAACCGATCATGGCCCCGGCGGCGCTGCCCCGGGGCCGTTTCTAACCTGAAGGAGGAACCAATGGCCCTTCGTAACAAACGCAATTCGGGAAGCGCCGAGATTTCCTCGGCGGCAGAAGCCACGGCAAGCCAGATCACCAGCCAGATCAATGCCCTGCGCGCCCGGATAGAGGATCTGACCGAAACCTTGGCCGAGAGCGGCGAAACCCATGCCCGCGACGCGGCGCGCCATGCTCGTGCGGCGGCAAAGAACGCCGTTCATGGCGCCGAACGCGGCTATGAACTGGCGGCTGACCGGGCACTCGAGGCGCGCGATGCGGCTGCCAAGCTGACCTCGGAGCGGCCGGGCATGGCGCTGGGGCTGGCAGTGGGGTTCGGGCTACTGGCCGGCATCCTGTTGACGCGCCGCTCGGACTGAGGCGCGGGTCAGCCGGCGATCATTCGGTCGGCGCTGGCGTCGAACAGGGTGCGCGCGTAGTCAGTCTGCATGCGGGCGGCCGCCAGATCATCACGCGTCAGCTCCTCGACTGCCGCGCCGTGCTGCATAACCAGGAGCCGGTCGCACATGTGGTCGATCACTGCCAGGTCATGGCTCACCATCAGAAAGGTGAGCCCCCTCTCGCTGCGCAGCCGCGACAGCAGGTTTAGCGTCTCGGCCTGCACGCTGGCGTCGAGCGCCGAGGTGGGCTCGTCCAGAAGCAGGATCTCGGGCTCCAGCATCAGCGCGCGGGCGATCGCAACGCGCTGGCGCTGCCCGCCGGATAGCTGATGCGGGTAGCGGAAGCGAAACGACCGGTCGAGCGAGACATCATCCAACGCCTTCACGACACGCGCATCGGTCCCGCCGATTCCGTGGATCGATAGCGGCTCGGAGAGCGTGCGGTCGATCGTGTGGCGCGGGTGCAGCGAGGCATAGGGGTCCTGGAAGACCATCTGCACGCGCCGCGTGAAGGCGCGTCCGCGCGGCTCGCGCACCTTCTCGCCGGCAATGCGGATCGAGCCGCCGCTGATCGGCGCCAGACCGCAGATCGCGCGTAGGATTGTTGACTTGCCGGAGCCCGACTCGCCCACCAGGCCGAAGGAGTCCTTTTCGGCAACGGAGAGGGTGACATCGCGCACGGCATGGACCGCGCGGCCCTTGGCGTCAAAGGTGACGGAAAGATTCTCGACCTCGATCAGGCTCATGGTCAAACCGCCCATTCCGAATTTCGATCGAGGCTGGGTAACGGGCCACGCTGCCCCCCTATGCGCGGCAGGCAGTTCAGAAGGCCGCGCGTATAGGGATGTTCGGCCTGCATCAGCTTCGCGGCCTCCAGTTCCTCGACCACGCGGCCGGCATACATCACCAGGATGCGGTCGCAGAAGCGCCCCACCAACCGCAGGTCGTGGCTGATGAAAATGAGGCCCATGCCACGGTCCTTGACCAGCGCATCAAGGATGCGCAGTACCTCGGCCTGGACGGTGACGTCGAGGGCCGAGGTGGGCTCATCTGCGATCAGCAGGTCAGGGTCGGGGATCAGCATCATGGCGATCATCACGCGCTGGCCCATCCCGCCCGATAACTCATGCGGATAGGCGTGCATGACGCGCTCGGGATCACGGATCTGCACGGCTTCGAGCGCGGCCACGGCGCGGCGCCACGCCTCGCGCGCGCCCAGCCGGTCGCGGCGGCGCAGCCCCTCGGTCAGCTGGGCGCCGACCTTCATCACCGGGTTGAGCGAGTATTTCGGGTCCTGCATGACCATCGCGATCCGCTTGCCACGCAGCGCCCGCATCTGCCGTTCAGAGGCGCGCAGCAGGTCCTGCCCGTCGAAGGTCATCGCGTCGGCCTCGATCCGGCCGGGGGGGCGGATAAGGCGCAGGACCGAGCGGCCGGTCATGGTCTTGCCCGAGCCCGACTCGCCGACAATCCCCAGCCGTTCCCGACCGAGGCTGAAGGAGACGCCCCGCACCGCCGCGACCGGGCCGGATTCGGTGTCGAAGGTGACGCGGAGGTTCCGGACCTCGAGCAGGCTCATTTGCCGCTGCTCCGCGGATCGAGCACGTCGCGCAGCCCGTCGCCCAGGAGGTTGAAGCCCAGGCTCACGGTGGCGATGGCAAGGCCTGGCATGGTGGCGACCCACCACTGGTCGAAGAGGAACTTGCGCCCCGCCGAGATCATCTGCCCCCATTCCGGCAAGGGCGGCTGCACGCCCAGGCCCAGAAAGCCGAGGCCCGCGGCGGTCAGGATGACGCCCGCCATATCGAGCGTCACGCGGATAATGACCGAGGGCACGCACATCGGCATGACATGACCCCAGACGATGCGCGCGCCCCCTGCCCCCTGCAGGCGCGCGGCGGCGATGTAGTCAGAGCTGCGTACCGTCAGCGTCTCCGCCCGGGCGACGCGGGCGTAGGGGGGCCAGGCGGTGAGCGCGATGGCCAGCACCGCGTTCTCGATCCCGGGGCCGAGGACGGCGACCAGCGCCAGCGCCAGGATCAGGCGCGGGAAGGCCAGGAAGATGTCGGTGATCCGCATCAGGACCTGATCGACGATGCCGCCGAAATAGCCCGCAACCGTGCCGACCAGCAGGCCGAAAAGGGGCGCGGTCAGGGCCACCAGCGTGACGATGTAGAGCGTGATACGCGAGCCGTAAACGATGCGCGAGAAGATGTCGCGCCCGATCTCGTCGGTGCCCATCAGGTGGCCCTGGCTGAGCGGCGGCAGAAGGCGCTGCGACAGGTTCTGCGCCAGCGGGTCGTGCGTGGCGATCCAGGGCGCAAAGGCAGCCACGGCAAGCAGGAGCAGCACGATCGCAAGCCCGATCATCGTCAGGCGGTTGCGGCGCAGGCGCAGCCAGCCCAGCCACATCTGCCCCATCCGCGCCTGGACCCGCGATTGTGGGGCCGGGTCGCGGAGCCATCGGGTCATCGTGTTCATTGCACTGCCCTCAACGCGCGCGCGGATCGACGATCCGGTAGAGGATGTCGGAGAACATGTTCAGCCCCACGAAGACCATGCCCACGACCACGGTGCCGCCCAGGACCGCCGGCATGTCGGCCGAAAAGAGCGCCGTGGTGATGTAGAGCCCCAGACCCGGCCAGGCGAAGACCGTCTCGGTCAGGACCGAGCCCTCAAGGAGGGTGGCATAAGAAAGCGCGATCACCGTGATCAGCGGCACCATGACGTTGCGCAGCGCATGGACCCAGACCACGCGCCATTCCGGCATCCCCTTCACGCGGGCGGTGGTGATGTATTCCTGGCTCAGCTCGTTGATCATGAAGCTGCGCGTCATGCGGCTGATATAGGCCATCGAGTAGTAGCCCAGCACGCCCGCCGGCAGGATGATATGGCTCAGCGCATTGCGGAAGATGGACCATTGCCCGGCCAGCGCGGTGTCGATCAGGATCATCCCAGTGACGCGGGGCACGTCGAATTCGAACATCATCTCGTAGCCGGAGGACAGCCGCCCCGGCCCCCCGACCCAGCCGAGAATGCCGTAGAAGAGCAGAAGCCCCATCAGTCCCAGCCAGAAGACCGGCAGCGAATAACCCATCAGACCGATCAGTCGCACCGCCTGGTCGATCAGGCTGCCGGGTCTGGTCGCCGCCAGCACGCCCGCCGGGATGCCCAGCAGCACCCCGATGATCGTGGCGATCGTCGCCAGCTCAAGCGTCGCGGGGAAGAAGCGGCGGATATCGTCGGCGACCGGCGTACGCGTGCGGATCGAGGTGCCCAGATCGCCGGTCAGTGCGTCGCGGACATAAATCACGAACTGCTCCCACATCGGCCGGTCGAGGCCGAGGGAGAGGCGCGCGGCTTCGTACTGCGCCTGGGTCGCGCGTTCGCCGACCACGGCCAGGACCGGGTCGATGGGCACGACGCGGCCGATAATGAAAGTGACCAGCAAAAGACCCAGAAGCGTTGCTGCCAACGCAACCAGTGCGCCGGCCAGCCCGCGCAGGCGCGGCCAGAGCCGCGGACGGGTCGAAACGGGATCGGGAGGGGTGCTCATCAGGTCGATGCCCCCCGGGCGGTCAAGCCGCCCGGGGGAAGGGGCCTATTTCGTTGCCAGCCAGTAGGTCGCGCTGTCGATCGCGCCCCCGGTGTAGAAGCCCTGCACATTGGCGCGCATCCCGGTCTGGTCAATCGACTGGAACATAGCAATGAAGGGCGAATCGTCGCGGTGCCGGCGCTGGATTTCCTCGTAGAGGGAGCGGCGCGCGTCGGTGTCGCGTTCCATCACCGCGGCCTCGGTCATGTCATGCACCTCGCCCGGATCCCAGGCGTTGCGCCAGGCGAGGATCCCGGTCAGCCCGGCCTCGGGGCTGTTGTCGGGGTTCATCGCGAAGGTCGAGGCGTTGGTATGCGGGTCGGGATAGTCCGGGCCCCAGGCTTGCAGCGTGATCTCGTGCTGGCGGGCGCGATACTCGCCCAGCACCTCGGCCCCGGCGCCGACCGAGAGTTCAATATTGATCCCGGCCTGGGCGAAGGTGTTCTGGATCGACTGCGCCATTTCCATCCGGTCCTGGCTGTTGCGGACCGAGAGCTTGGCGTTGATCGGCGTCTCTATCCCAGCATCGGCGAGGATCTGCTTGGCGCGTTCGACGTCGAGGCTGTAAGGCGTTTCTTCCAGCGCGCCCAGGTAGCCGCGCGGCAGGAAATGCTGGTGGACCATCTGCTGGCCCTTCAGGAAGCTGCCCGCCATCCCCTCGTAGTCGATGAGCCAGCGCATCGCGTCCAGAACGGCCGGATCGGCCAGAACCTCATGCTGGCCGTTGATGGCGATATAGGAGATGTATCCGCCGACGTCGTCGGCAACCACGACATCGGAATTGCCGGCCAGCCCTTCGACATCCACCGGCGTCAGGTCGCGCGCGATATCGACATCGCCGGCTTCCAGCATCAGCCGCTGGGTCGCGGGTTCGGGGATATGTCGCAGGAATACGCGGCGCAGGTTGGCATCACCCCGCCAGTGACCTTCGCGCGCTTCCAGAAGGTAGCTCTCGCTGGGCCGGTAGGAGCGCAGCACATAGGCGCCGGTGCCGGCCGAATTGGCCTTCATCCATTCATAGCCCATGTCGCCATCGACCTCATTGGCCATGACGGTTTCCTTGTCGACGATGGCGGCAACCAGAGCGGTGAGGCAGTTATAGACAAGCGATGGGGCCAGCGGCCGGTCGATGGTCATGCGCAGGGTGTTGCCGTCGGCGACGATCAGTTCCCCGACATTCTCTGGCGTGAAGCCGAATTGCGTCAGGATGAAGGAAGGGGTCTTGTTGAGTTTGACCACCCGCTGCAACGAAAAGGCCGCATCCTCGGCCCGGACGGGGTTGCCCGAGGCAAAGGTGACGCCCTCGCGCATGATGAAGGTGAAGGTCAGGCCGTCCTCGGACACGTCCCAGCTTTCGGCCAATCCCGGCACCAGTTCGCCCGGCTGTTCGGGATCCAGTTCGATCAGCGTGTCGTAGAGGTTATTGAGCAGGTCGATCCCGTTGAACTCGAATGCCTCGGCCGGGTCGATCGACACGATGTCGTCAATCTTGGCGGCGATCACCAGCGTATCCTCGGGCGTGGCTGCCCCCAGCGAGATGGGCGATGTGCCCAGCATCAACGCTGTCGCAAGCGCCGTGCCCCGGCGCCGAAATCCCTTGTCGAAGAACATGTCCAAGTCCCCGTCGTATGTTGTGTTTTCGATTGCAGTGCGCTCTACCCGGCGGTGATATCGCAAACGCGATTTCATAGGAGGCCAGCCTCCGGCATAAGTCAAGCGCGTCGAATCCGCCCCGGCCGGGCGACGCCGAGAGGGACAGGGAATGACTGCACAACCGATATTCGATGGCCATAACGACCTGCTGCTGCATCTGTGGCGCAACGGCGATCTGGCGGGACGCGCGTTCTTTGACGGTCGCCCCGGCGCCCTGGATCTGGCGCGATGCCGCGCGGGGGGCTTTGCCGGCGGTTTCTTCGCGATCTGGGTGCCGGGCCTGTCCGAAACGGACCCGGCAGAGGACGATCCCGCGCCGGTCTTTGCGCCACTGGCCACAGACCGGGCGCGGCAGATAACGCTGCAGATGGCCGGCACATTAACCCGCATGGCGCGGGCGCGCCCGCAGGATCTGCGCATCTGCACCTCCGCCGAGGGGATCGAGGCCGCCCGGCGGGACGGGGCGATTGCCGCGCTGATGCATATCGAGGGCTGCGAGGGGATCGGTCCCGACTTGATCGAGCTGGAGGTCTATCACGCGGCCGGAATGCGCTCACTCGGACCGGTCTGGTCGCGCGACAACCTTTATGGCCACGGCGTGCCCTTCCGCTTCCCTGCCGACCCGGATATCGGCCCCGGCCTGACCGACGCCGGCAAGCGGCTCGTGAAGGAGTGCGCGCGGCTGGGGATTCTGGTCGACCTGAGTCATCTGAACGCAGCGGGCTTTCGCGATGTTGCGACGTTGAGCGATGCGCCGCTGGTCGCCACGCATAGCTGCGTGCACGAGATCAGCGCGGCCAGCCGGAACCTGACCGACTGGCAGCTGGACCTGATCGCCGAGCGGCGAGGGGTTGTGGGCCTGAACTTCGGCGTGCAGTTCCTACGCTTCGACGGGCATAAGGATGCCGACACCCCACCCGATGCGCTGATCCGGCATCTGGACCACCTGATCGAGCGTCTGGGCGAGGGGGGCGTCGCGCTCGGGTCGGATTTCGACGGCGCGACGATGCCTGACTTCCTGCCCGATGCCGCCGCCCTGCCCCGCCTGGTCGCCGCGATGGAAAATGCGGGCTACGGCGAGGCGCTGATCCGGCGCATCTGCTGGGACAACTGGATCGACGTTCTGCGCCGCACCATCGGCTGAACGCCCGGGCGCCTTGCGCGCGGGGGGCTGCCGGGTCCAGTCTGACGGTCAACGGCACCCCGAGCGGAGGCAGCGATGGACCGTCTGGAATGCGACCGCATGTTCGCCGCGGTGATGGAGACCGGCAGTTTCACCGCCGCCGCCTTGCGGATGAACACCAGCTCCGGTCAGGCGTCCAAGCTGGTGTCGCGCCTGGAAACGGCACTGGGGGTGCGGCTCTTGAACCGGACGACCCGCGCCGTTGCCCCGACCGAGGCGGGACAGGCCTATTACGACCGGCTGCGCCCGCTTCTGGACGAGTTCGACAGCCTCGATGCCTCGGTTCGCGATGCCTCGCACGCACCGCGCGGGCGGTTGCGCGTGACAGCGCCGCTGACCTTCGGGGCGATGGAACTGGCGCCGGCGCTGAACGCCTTCGCGCTACGCTGGCCCGAGATCGCGCTGGACGTCACCTTCAGCGACCGCCTGGTCAACCTGGTCGACGAGGGGTTCGACATGGCCATCCGCGTGGGGCGGCCCGCCGATTCCAGCATGATCGTGCGCAAGCTCTGCGACGTGCGCTTGCTGATCGTCGCATCGCCCGCCTATCTGGAACGCAAAGGAACGCCACTGCACCCCGGCGATCTGGCGACGCATGACTGCATCATCGACTCGAACTACCGCGAACCCGGACGCTGGCCGTTTGCCGACGGGCAATCAATGCCGGTCAGGGGGCGCCTGCGCTATTCAAACGCCCAGGCCTGCCTGAGCGCCGCCGAGGTCGGGCTTGGCTTGGCCTGCGTGCCGGATTTCGTGGCCGGAGGGGCATTGCGCGCAGGCCGCCTGCGCCGGGTGCTGTCGGACTTCGAACCCGTCCCCTACGGCTTGCACGCGCTCTATCCGCACAGCCGTTACCTGGCAGGCAAGGTGCGGATGCTCGTGGATTTCCTGGCCGAACGCTACCGTGGCACGCCAGACTGGGCCAAGGACTGCTAGGATTGCTTCCTAAACGGATGCAATGATCTTCCATACCCTTGGATTATCAAATCACCGGATCGGGGTCATCTTGCCTGCATCGCCAGACACACCCCTTTCACGGAGACTGACCATGACCGAGACCACCTTTGCCGCCGGCCGCGAGCACCCCATTGCCGGTATCGCCAACGCCGATCTTGCCGCGCTGATCCTGCGCGTGACGATGGGTATCTTCTTTCTCGCCCATACCTGGCTGAAGCTTTTCATCTTCACCCCTGCGGGCACCGCCGCTTTCTTTGAAAGCCTCGGTTTTCCTGGCTTTCTGGCCTATGTCGTGATTGCGGCCGAAGGGCTGGGGGGCATTGCGCTGATCCTCGGACTCTGGTCGCGCTGGGTGTCGCTTGCGATGGTGCCGATCCTGCTGGGCTCGATCTATGCACCCCACGGCGCTGCCGGCTTCTTCTTCTCCAACGACGGCGGCGGCTGGGAATTTCCCGCCTTCTGGACCGTGGCGCTGATCGTTCAGGCCCTTCTGGGCAACGGCGCCTTCGCCCTGCAACGCGAGCGTAGCTGACGCAACGCAGCGGCCGGCATCAGGACGGCGCCGGCCGCACCCCATCAGTCGGAGGACATCATGACCGCCCACGACACCCAATTCGACCTGAACCAGGCCCCCCTCCGCATTGGCCGCGTTCATCTGAACGTGCGCGATCTGGTGCGCATGTCCGCATTCTACGAACAGGCGCTGGGACTGATCCGGCATTCGGAGGGCGGCGGCCGCGTCACACTGGGCACACCCGACACGGCAGTTCTGGAACTCCGTGGCGACCCGTCGCTAGCCCCGGTCGATCCACGGGCGGCCGGCCTTTTCCACACGGCATTTCTGCTGCCAGAGCGCGCCGATCTCGCGCGCTGGCTTGCCCATGCCCTCGACATGCAACTGCCCCTGCAGGGCGCGTCCGACCATATCGTGAGCGAAGCGATCTACCTGGCCGACCCCGAGGGCAACGGGGTCGAGATCTACACCGATCACCCCATCACCCGCTGGCGCGGCCCGGAGGGACAGATCCGCATGGCGACGGATCCGCTGGACCTGCCCGGACTGATCGCACTGGCTGATGGAACGCACTGGACGGACTTTCCACGCGGTGGGATGATCGGCCATGTGCACCTTCAGGTGGGCGACATCGGTCAGGCAGAGGGCTTCTATCGCGACATCCTCGGCTTCGACCTGGCCGCCCGCTATCCCGGGGCCAGCTTCTTCGGCGCGGGGGGGTACCACCACCAGTTGGCCGGAAACGTCTGGAACAGTCGCGGCGCGGGCCCGCGGCGCGCGGGCACGGCCGGGCTGGATCGGGTCGAACTCATCGTAAACGACCCGGCCACGCGCGCAGCCATCCTTGCCCGGGCCGCGGCCGCCGCGATCGCCACCGACTACCATGGCGACACACCCCTACTGCGCGACCCGTGGGGAACGATACTGACGCTGACCGCCTGAAGGTTTTTGTCGGGCAGCCGGGGCTGATGCTTTCGCGCCCGGCGTCTACCGGCCCACGCGTTTCCAAAGGTGGGTCATCGGCACGCCGGCCAGTGATCCCGCAACCCCGTAAAAGAAGAAGCCCCGCGCGAGCGGGGCCTTCTTGAGCAGTCGGAGATTTGTTGGTGGAGCCAAGGGGAGTCGAACCCCTGACCTCTTGAATGCCATTCAAGCGCTCTCCCAACTGAGCTATGGCCCCACCGAGGTGCGAACCATCGGTCCGCGCGTGTCATGTATGCAAGTCGCACGGGCCGCGCAAGAGCAAATTTGCCCTCGCGGCGGATCCCGCCCAACTCACTCTTCTTCGTCGTCGGCCACGTCCGACAGCTCGTCGAACGAAACGGTATCGTCGTCCTCGTCGTCGAGCAGCGTCTCGTCATCGACCGCGACATCATCATCGTCGATCAGCACGTCGCCATCGTCGTCGGCTTCCTTGCGGACGGGTTTTGCCTTCACGACCTCGGGTTGAACCGTGCTCTTGCGTCCGGGCACCTCAAGCTCCACGATCTCGCCCGTGTAGGGGCTGACGATCGGAGAGCGGTTCAGGTCGTAGAAACGCTTGCCGGTGGTCGGGCAGATGCGCTTGACGCCCCATTCTTCCTTGGGCATGCGATCCTCTTCATTTATGTGGACGGCGCCCGTTGCCACATGCCGGCAGCCTTGTCAAAGCCTTTGTCATCGTGTTTTCGTGACGGGCACCGGCGGAAGAGGCCAGACGGCGCGTCGGACGAACAGCCAGGCGGAAGCGAATGAGTGACGGATCGACCCAGAGCCTGCTTCCCGGCGGGCCGCCAATCGCGGTCGAATGGCGGCGCACGGCGCGGGCGCGGCGCATGTCGCTGCGCGTGTCCAGCCTGGATGGGCGCGTGACGCTGACCCTGCCGCCGCGCGTCTCGCGCGCCAGCGCCGAGGCGTTTCTGCATGAGCGAGCGGACTGGCTGCGCGCGGCGCTCGAACGCGCGCATACGCCCTGCACCGTCCTGGCCGGCACGCTTCTGCCGGTTGAAGGGCGGGCGCTGCGCGTGACCCCCGCGGCCACCGGCGCGATCGATATTGCCGGCGACTGCCTGCTGGTGCCCGCCCGCGCGGCACCGGGGCCGCGAATCGCCGCCTGGTTGAAGCTGCGCGCCCGGGATCGGCTGGCGACGGCGGTCGAGGCCTTCGCCGATAGGCTGGGGCGCACGCCGCGCAGCTTGCGGCTGCGGGATACGCGGTCGCGCTGGGGATCGTGCTCGTCCACCGGCGATCTGATGTTTTCGTGGCGGCTGATCCTCGCCCCGCCCGAGGTTCTGGACTATGTCGCCGCGCATGAGGTCGCGCATCTGGCGCAGATGAACCATTCGCCGGCCTATTGGGCGACGCTGGCGGAGCTGATGCCGGACTACGCCGCGCCGCGCGCCTGGCTGCGCGCCGAAGGGGCGGGGCTGCACCGTTACCGCTTTATCGCCGGTTGATCCGCTTGACGCAGCCGCAGCGCTGTGTTGACGCTGAAGCGATGTTGCGCTCCCTTCGCCAGTCCGTCGACCTGTCCCAGCTTTCGGCGCATGACCGTGTCTATCGTACGCTGCGGGCGCAGGTCATGCATGGCGAGCTGGCGCCGGGTCAGGCGCTGACGTTGCGCGGGATCGGCCAGCAGTTCGGCGTCTCGATGACCCCTGCCCGCGAAGCCGTGCAGCGGCTGGTCGCCGAAGGGGCGCTGACGCTGTCGGGATCGGGGCGGGTGGCGACGCCTGAGCTGACGACCGAACGGATCGAGGAGCTGGCCTCGATCCGCGCGCTTCTGGAGCCGGAGTTGGGCAGCCGCGCCCTGCCCCGCGCGCATCCCGCGCTCATCGACCGGATGGAGGCGATCAATGCCGCGATCACCGATGCGGTGGCACATCAGGATGCGGTGACCTATGTCCGCAGCAACCTGGAATTCCATCGCACGCTCTATCTGCGCGCGCAGAGCCCGGCGATGCTGGCTCTGGTGGAGACGCTGTGGCTGCAACTGGGCCCGACGATGCGGGCGCTCTATGGACGGCTGCGTCGCAACACGCCGCCACAACAGCACCGTATGATCCTTGCGGCGCTGAAAGCCGGCGACGACCCCGCCCTCAGACTGGCGCTGCGCACCGATGTGACGCAGGGACTGCGCCATTTGGCGGGCTGAAAATGGCCGTCCGGCAGTTTGTGCGCTGGCGCACAAGCCACTAAGTCATTGACAAAACTGTTAAACGATTTTTTTGTTAACCTGATCGAAAGCTTCTCAACGCCCCTGACCGACGACGGCCAGTGACCGGCCGATCAGTCCGGTATCACAGAGAGAACAGATAGCCGCGCCCGTGTATCGTTCGAATATAGGGACTCGCGCGGCCGTCAAGGGGCGGCAGTTTTCGGCGCAAGCGGCTGACCAGACCGTCGATGGCGCGGTCGTTGATTTCCCAGTCCCGGCCCTTGATCGCGGCGACCAGTTGGCCGCGCGACAGGGTCTTTCCGCGCCGCTCCAGCAGGGCGAGCAACAGGTTGAACTCGGCCGTGGTCAGCTCGATCTCGGTGCCGTCGGGGCGGAGCACCCGTCGTCCCTCGGGGTTGACTTGATAGCCGTCAAAGGCGAATTCTCCGATCCCGGTGTCGCGCGCGCTGTCACTTTCAGGAATCACGCGGCGCAAAATCGCGTTGATTCGTGCGACCAGTTCGCGCCGCCGGAAGGGCTTGGTCACATAGTCATCGGCGCCCAGTTCCAGGCCGATCACCTGATCGGATTCCTCGCCACGGCCGGTAACGATGATGATCCCCGCATCCGTCCGGCGCTTGAGCGAGCGCAGGACCGCAAGGCCACTGCCGTCCGGAAGGCCCACGTCGATCAGGTAGAGATCGGCAGGCTGCGCGTCGATCAGGGCATCGAACTCGGCGATCGAACCGGCGCAGGCCAATTCGAAGCCTTCGGCCTGAAGCATGTCCGCCAGCAGGACCTGAATGTCGGGGTCGTCCTCCAGCGCCATGATCCTTGTCGGCACGGCGACACTCTCCTTTCGGATGATTTTTATCAACCTTGGAGAGTATCGGCGCCGCGGGGCAGCGTAAAGCATTGAAGGTATGTTAATGGGTCACTTTTGCCGTTTCCCGCTTGCCGGCCGGATTATCCGGTGATCAGGGCGGACGGATGGCGGGTCGGGGCGCGACAGGATGAAGACCGTCACGCACAGCAGAACCACTAGCTGAACCGCCAGCACCACGGCTCCGACCCCCAGTGCGACGCTGGTGGCAAGGGTCGCGGCGATGGCCACCATCGCCAGCGCCTTGGCCCGCCGGGAAATCGCGCGGTGATGTTGCCAGTCGCGGATCGCGGGACCGAAACGCGGGTGAGAGACCAGCCAGCGGTGCAACCGCGGCGAGCTGCGCGCGAAGGCCCAGGCAGCGACCAGCAGGAAGGGTGTGGTCGGCATGAGCGGCACGACCAGCCCCGCCGTGCCCAGCGCGACCGCCCCGCTTCCGACGCTGACCCAGACGAGCCGCATCCTTTCCTCCAGTTGGCACCTGCGCATTGCGTATGCCTAACTTGACAACTATCAACTCAGGATCAAGCCTCTTGGCCGCGGCGCGGCGTCGCGGCCTGCCGATGCGCCTTGATGCAGCGGGCGGGGTGCGGTCTGATCTGAAGCGCGCATCAAGAGGGTTTGCCCATGACGACGACAGAGCCGGGCCGTTCTCACGCCGTTGAGGCGGCACGCCGATGACCGGCGGCTGGGGCGGTTTCGTGGCGGCCTATGCGGCCTTCCTGCTGACCCATGCGATCCCGGTGCGCCCGCCGGTTCGGCCCTGGCTGGTCGCGCGGCTGGGGCCAGCGGGCTTTGGGCTCGCCTATTCGGCGCTGTCGCTGGCGGTTCTGGCCTGGCTCTTTCTGGCCGCACGCGCCGCGCCCCCGGTCCTGCTGTGGCCGGCGCCGCCGGGGGCTGCGCATGTGACGCTTCTGGCGATGGGGCTTGCTTGCCTGACGCTCTCTTTCGGTCTTGTTCGGCCCAATCCGCTGTCCTTCGCCGGGTGGCGCAACGAACGCTTCGATCCCGAGGCGCCCGGCATCGTCGGCTGGATCCGGCATCCGATCCTGGCGGCGATGGCGCTTTGGGCGGCCGGGCATCTGGTGCCGAACGGCGATCTGGCGCATGTGCTGATGTTCGGCGGCTTTACCGGCTTCGCGCTTCTGGGCATGGCGATGATCGACCGCCGTCGGCGGCGCGAGATGGGCCCTGCCGCCTGGTCACAGCTGGTCGGCAGGGCACGCGCGTGCCGTCTCTCCCAGGGCGCGGGCCCTGAGACTTTCGTGCGACTTCTGGGGGCCGCCGTGCTGGTGTTGGCGCTGATCGCGCTGCACCCCTGGATCGCCGGTGTCTCGATCGCCGCCTATTTCTGGCCCTGAGCCCCCTGCCGGCCGTCAGCCCCGGTGCCGGGCGCCTTGATATGGCGCAGCACGAGGTTCGTCTGGATGTTCGCGATCCCCTCAAGCCGGAAAAGCGTGCGTTCCATGAAATCGTTGAACGCATCCAGATCGCGGCAGAGCACCCGCAGGTGGTAATCGGCCGAACCGGTGGTGGCGTAGCAATCCTGCACCTCTTCATGGCGCATCACCTCGGCCACGAAACGCTCGACAATCTCTCGCGCGTGGCGGACCAGCCGGACATGGATGATGGCGTGAAAGGCGAGGCCCGCCTGCCGGGGGTCGATCTCGGCGCGGTAGCCGCGGATCACGCCGGCTTCCTCCAGCGCGCGGACGCGCCGCCAGCAGGCCGAGGTCGACATCCCCACCCGTTCGGCCAGATCCTGGTTGGACAGGCGTGAATCGCGCTGCAACAGGTCAAGGATCTGCAGGTCGCGGTGTTCCAGCTGCATGGCTCCTCCTGGCAGGAATTTTCGCCATCCTGCAAAATTCTGGAATGAGAGCGAGTCAAAACACCGTCAGCGCGGCAAGTTTGGCACCGCCTTTCGCCTCGCCCGCGTTAGAGTGGTGAAAAATCACAGCCTGGATATTCCTTTTCGAGAGGACCGCCATGACCGCCCCCTTCCGCCCCCCGCTTGGCGAGTATGCCATGTCCGACCGCTACACCCGGACCGAGGGACGGGTGTTTCTGACCGGCACCCAGGCCCTTGTGCGCATCCTGCTGGATCAGGCCCGCCGCGACCGCGCCGCGGGGCTTACGACGGGGGGGCTGGTCTCGGGCTATCGCGGCTCGCCGCTGGGCGCGCTGGACCTGGAACTGTGGCGCGCGCAAGCGCGGCTGCAGGAGGGACGGATCGAGTTCCTGCCGGCGGTGAACGAGGATCTGGGCGCGACCGCGATCCTCGGCTCCCAACAGGTGGAGACGAACCCGAACGCGCGGGTGCAAGGCGTCTTCGGCATGTGGTATGGCAAGGGGCCGGGGGTGGACCGGTCGGGCGACGCGCTCAAGCATGGAAACGCCTATGGCTCCAGCCCGCATGGCGGCGTGCTGGTGGTCGCCGGGGATGACCACGGCTGCGTCTCCTCCTCCATGCCGCATCAGTCGGACGCAGCGTTCCTGGCCTGGTTCATGCCGGTCTTGAACCCAGCGAATGTGGCCGAGTTCCTGCCCTTCGGCGAATGGGGCTATGCGCTGTCGCGGTTCTCGGGCCTCTGGGTCGGGTTCAAGGCGATCTCGGATGTGGTGGAATCGGGCATGTCGGTCGACCTGCTGCCCGACCGCGCTTTCGCCACGCCCGACTTCACCCCGCCCACAACCGGCCTGCACTACCGCTGGCCCGACCTGCCCGGCTTCCAGATCGAGGACCGGATGGAGGCCAAGAAACAGGCCGCGCTCGCCTTCGCCGAGGCCAACCCGATCGACCGTCGGACCCACGACCTGCCGCGCGCGCGTTTCGGCTTCGTGACCACCGGCAAGGCGCATCTGGACCTGATGGAGGCGCTGCGGCTTCTGGGCGTGGACCGCGACACCTGCACGCGGCTGGGGATCGACATTTACAAGGTGGGCATGGTCTGGCCGCTGGCCCATCGCAGCGCGCTCGAATTCGTCGCCGGCAAGGAAGAGATCCTTGTGATCGAGGAAAAGCGCGGCATCGTCGAAAGCCAGTTGAAGGAATACTTCTACGACTGGGACGGCGACAAGCCGCGGCTGATGGTCGGGAAGCGCGATGAGTCGGGCCAGCGGCTGATCCCCTGGACGGGTGAGTTGAGCCCCCGCCAGCTTCTGCCCATCGTCGCCCGTCGCCTCGACCGGCTCTTCCCCGAGGAGGGCTTTCCGGCCCGCGCGGACGCGGTGCTGGGTGTGGAGCCGAAGGTGCTGAACATCCCCGGCGCCACGCGCACGCCCTATTTCTGCTC
>CAZKSE010000018.1:0-27135 GCA_964555305.1 uncultured Rhodobacter sp.
ACGACACCACCCTGCGCGACGGGCAGCAGACGCAGGGGGTGCAGTTCTCGACCGCCGACAAGCTGGCGATCGCGCGGGCGCTCGATGCGCTGGGGGTCGACCATATCGAGGGCGGCTGGCCTGGGGCGAACCCGACCGACAGCGAATTCTTCACCGCCGCGCCGCAGACCCGTGCGACGCTCACAGCCTTCGGCATGACCAAGCGGGCCGGACGCTCGGCCGCGAATGACGAGGTGCTGGCGGCGGTCGTGAATGCCGGGACCGGCTCGGTTTGCCTGGTGGGCAAGACACATGACTACCATGTCACCGCCGCCCTCGGCATCACGCTGGAAGAGAACCTGGAGAATATCGAGGCCTCGGTCGCGCATCTGGTCGCCTTGGGACGCGAGGCGTTGTTCGATGCAGAGCATTTCTTCGATGGCTACCGGGCCAATCCCGATTATGCGCTGGCCTGTCTGAAGGCCGCGCTGGGGGCCGGGGCGCGCTGGATCGTGCTTTGCGATACCAACGGCGGCACCTTGCCTGCCGATGTGGGGCGGATCACCGCCGAGGTGATTGCCGCGGGTATCCCGGGGGAAAAGTTGGGGATCCACTGCCACGACGATACCGGCAATGCGGTGGCGGGCTCGCTGGCCGCGGTCGATGCCGGCGCCCGACAGATCCAGGGCACGCTGAACGGCCTGGGCGAACGCTGCGGGAATGCGAACCTGGTCACCTTGATCCCGACGCTTCTGCTGAAGGAGCCGTATGCCTCTCGTTACCAGACGGGCGTGAGCCTTGAGGCGTTGACGGGGTTGGTTCGGGTGTCGCGCCAGCTCGACGACATCTTGAACCGGGTGCCGCTGCGCTCGTCGCCCTATGTCGGGGCCTCGGCCTTCGCGCACAAGGCCGGTCTGCACGCGAGCGCGATCCTGAAGGACCCCGCCACTTACGAGCATATCGACCCCGCGCGAGTGGGCAATGCCCGCATCATCCCGATGTCGAACCAGGCGGGCCAGTCAAATCTGCGCGCGCGGCTCAAGTCCGCGGGGATCGAGGTCGAGCCGGGCGACCCCCGCCTTGCCCGCATCCTGGAGATCGTCAAGGAGCGCGAGGATCAGGGGTACGCCTATGATGGCGCGCAGGCCAGTTTCGAGCTGCTGGCGCGCTCAGAACTGGGCCTGTTGCCCGACTTCTTCGAGGTGAAGCGCTACCGCGTGACGGTCGAGCGGCGCAAGAACCGCTACGACCGGATGGTCAGCATCTCGGAAGCCGTGGTGGTGGTGAAGATCGCGGGTCAGAAGATGCTGTCGGTATCCGAAAGCATGGATGCGACGGGCTCGGACCGCGGCCCGGTCAATGCGCTGGCCAAGGCGCTGGCCAAGGATCTGGGTCCCTACCAGGCCGCGATCGACGATATGAAACTCGTCGATTTCAAGGTGCGCATCACCCAGGGTGGGACCGAGGCCGTTACCCGCGTGATCATCGACAGCGAGGATGGGGCGGGGTTGCGCTGGTCGACAGTGGGCGTGTCGCCCAACATCGTCGATGCCTCATTCGAGGCACTGCGCGAGGCGATGGTCTGGAAACTGGTGCGCGATGGCGTGGAGCCGGCGGCATGAGCGACATCTTCGCGCTGTTCGCGCCGCTGGAACGGGCCGGGCCGGGCGATGACGAAAGCCTTGGTTGGGCGATATCCTTCGCGGGCACGCCGGCGGATGGCTGTGTGCTGGACGCCGGCTGCGGGACGGGTGCGGACCTGCCGGCGTTGCTTGACGCGGTGCCGCGGGGCAGGGTGGTCGCGGTGGACACTGCGCCGGCCTTCATCGATGGCTTGCGCGCCCGCTTCCCGACGGTGAAAGCGCATGTCGCCAACATGGCCGACCCGCCCGATGGGCCGTTCGACCTGATCTGGTCGGCGGGCGCGGTCTATAACCTGGGCGTCTCTCGGGCGCTCTCCGCTTGGGCCGCGCATTTGAAACCTGGCGGCTGCGTTGTTTTCTCCGATCTCTGCTGGCGGCAGGATCACCCGTCCGAGGAGGCGCGCGCTTTCTGGGCGGCAGAGGGTCTGCAGCTGACCGATGCCGCCGGGCTGGAGGCACGGGTGAGGGCCGCGGGCTGGCGGGTTCTGGCTGCACGCTGGCTTGGCCGTGCGGGATGGGCGGCCTACTACCACCCGCTTTCTGTCCGGCTGGACGTGTTCGACGGCGATACCGATCTGATCACCGCTTTCCGGGCCGAGATCGCCCTGTGGCAGGCGCATGGCGAAAGCTACGATTACCGCCTTGTCGTGGCCGTCCCCGCATGAGGATCGGCACTGGTCGGGCGTGCTTTTCCCGCCTATCTGCCACGGCATGAACGAACGGACCGATATCGACGCCTGCGCCGCTTTGGTCGAGCGCGGCGATCCTGACAGGTTTCTGGCCACGATGGCGGCGCCCGCCGCCGCGCGACCGGCGCTATTGACCCTTTATGCCTTCAATCTGGAGGTTGCGCGCGTCGGATGGGTCACCAAGGAGCCGCCGATCGCGCAGATGCGGCTGCAGTTCTGGCGCGACGTGGTGGACGAAGCCGGCGATGCCGCCCCGCGTGCGCATGAGGTTGCCGCCCCCCTGGCCGCGCTGATCAAGACGCGGGCACTGCCGAAGGGGCTTTTCCACAGCATGATTGACGCGCGCGAAGCGGACATAGACCGGGCTCCCTTCGCCGACGAGTCCGCGCTCTGGGCCTATCTGGAGGCAACGGGAGGGGCCTTGATGATGCTGGCGGTGCGCGCTCTGGGACCGGCGGAGGACGGATCCGCCCAGGACTACGGTACGGCGCAGGCCCTGGCGAACTACCTGCTCGCGATCCCCGCGCTCGAAGGCGCGGGCCGGATGCCGCTGCCCGATGGCCGCCCCCGGGCGGTCGCGGCATTGGCGCAAGCGGGGTTGGACCGGATGGTGCGGGCGGGGACGGTTTCGCGCGCGTCGCGGCCTGCTCTGCTTGCGGCCTGGCAGACACGGGCAATTCTGATGCGTGCCGCGCGCGATCCGGGCGCGGTCGGGGCAGGGCAGTTGGGGCAATCCGAATTCCGGCGTCGCGGAAGCCTTCTGTGGCGCACATTCGTCGGGGTCTGACCCGACGCCTCTAGCGGTTGCGCCATTGCGCCATGCTTGCCTGCCCGTCCATCAGCAGCGTCAACGCCGCCGAGGGGCCGCGGAACGCCTGGATCTCCTGCAGCTGTTCGCCGACGAAGAAGCGTCGGATCAACCCGTTCATTTTTTCCGGATCAGTGAATTGCACCAGTCCACCCTCACCGAAGGTGCGGCGTGTGCGGTCCTTCAGGATATCGACCTGGCGGTCCAGATCGATCTGTCCGAAGCCGGCGGGCAACTGGAAGGCCGATTCGAACACCTTGCGCAGGCTGGGTGTGCCGAGCACGCGGAACCACTTGGCCTCGTCACTCAGCTCGCCCTGCGCCAGTTCATTGAGGTCGCGTTTTAGCGCCAGTGCCATGCGCATTGATTCGTCCTGCTCGCCCACCGCGACTTCGAACTGACGGGCGTGAAAGGCGGTTATCAGGCGGTCGGCAAAACCCGGCGCTGAGGTCTTCGGCCCCTCGGCATCGGCAAAGCCGAAGGCGCGGGCGAATTCGGCGTAGCGCTTGTCGGCCAGGCGGTTGGCAAAGCTGCGCGGCTCATCAAGCGGGCTTTCGAGGATACGCTGAATGAAGGCGCGGTTCGGCAAATCATCCCCCAGCCCAAAGGCGGTAAGCGCCACCTTCAGAAGCCGGCGGTCGGCGACCAGATCGGCCGCCGTTTCGATCTTGCCGATATTGTCGCGGAAATACCCCTCGTCGCGCTGTGCCATCGCCGTGCGCGCGTGGTTCTCCGCCTGGCTGTCGAGGGTGCGTTGCAGGAAACGCCAGCCCGCATAGCCGTTGATCGGTATGACGGGCTGGAAGCTCATTGCCGGCCTGCCGCCATCAGGCGCTCCTCGCGCGGTAGAAGGGCGCGAAGGGCGCGCAGGACCTGATAGTGCTCGTCGGCCAGCGTGGCTTCGGTGGCGCGCGACAGAAGGGCGCGGCTGTCCGGATCAGTGAAAACCTGGCTCAACTGTTCGATCCCGCGCAGAAGCTGCGGGCGCGCGGTCTCGGCCTGTGTGTCGCCCGAAAGGACAAGCTGCGCGATGTAGCAGACCCGGCGAACGGGCGTGTTCGCATCTTCAGGGTGAATGGCGTCGCGAAGGCGCAAAATATTGGCGCCCGGCGTGATGATCGAGAAGCGGCTGCGCTTGTCGCCGTTCTCGATGACCGCGCCGTTGATCAGCACACGTTCATGCGGCGCGAGCTTGAGGATGAGGCCGGTCATGCCCCGACCCTCTGTCCGCGCAGGCCGCGCATCACGGCGAGGTTGATGTCGACAAGCGCATCGGCCTTGGCCGTGCCGTTGAGTACCTTGAACGTGTGCTGCAGCGTGAATTCGGCCAGGTAGAACATCCGCGCGCGCAGGTCCTGGGGAAACTGGTTGCCCGAATCCGCCAGATCCATCGCAAAGACGCTCCAGAGCCGAGAATTCTCCTGCAGCGCCGCGGCTAGATTCGGAAAGCCGGTGGGTCCGGTATCGGCGATGGCCTTCTGCAGCTGGCCGGTGATCCGGGCCAGAACGTCGTATTCGATGTCGCGCGGGGTACGGATGGTGCGGGCATTCGACCCGTAGCCGGTCTGCGCTTGAGCGAGAGCGGTCATGACAATCCCTTCGGTGCGAGGTCAGGGGAGGGAGGGGGTGCCGGGGCCCGGCTTTGGGCCCCGACGATGGCCTTAGCGGAAGAGCGACAGGATGTTCTGCGGCTGCTGGTTGGCGATCGACAGCGCCTGGATACCCAGCTGCTGCTGCACCTGCAGCGCCTGCAGGCGGGCCGAGGCCTCTTCCATATCGGCATCGACCATCGCACCAATCCCCGATTTCATCGAATCCATCAGATTCGAGACGAATTCCTGCTGGATCTCGATGCGCTTCTGGGCCGAGCCAAAGGCCGCCGAGGCATCAATTGCCGACTGGATCATAGTCTCGATAGAAGCAAGAGCTTCAGCGCGTTGACCCGTTGTCCCATTCACGTTCAGGCTGTCGAGCGCACGGAGTTCACCACCGCCACGGCGTACTTCGCTCGTCAGCTCTATCGCATCGCCGGCGGCTGCGAGGTTGTTCGTCAACGTGATCTCACCGGCGGTATCTACCGCAAAATCCACATTGCTGATCCAGCCCCCGGTATCGCTCGATTTGATAGCCTCAAGCTGGTTGAAAATAGCGTTTCCGACACTTTGCGCAGTGTCACCAGCACGCGCGACATAGCTAACCGAGAAAGTTTCACCTCCGAAACCGAGCGAAACCTCCATCCGATCACCGGCAACCACGCCAGCCCCCGCTGCTGCTGCAGGATCATTTGGCCTCAGGACATTGGGGCCACCTTCAGGTGTGATCACTGCAATAGTTCCCGCAGCACCAGCGCCGGCGATTGTCGCCCCAGATGGCGCGAACCCGGCATCCCCAGCAGCTACAACTGAACCCTCGGCGCGCGTCAGGTTGACAGTATCGACACCAATCTTGGCCGCCGCGACCTGACCGTTAGAAGCCCGATCCAGCGAAGACAGGATATCCACTGGATTGTTACTCTTGCCGTTGACCATGTTCAGGCCATTGAACTGCGCGGCGCCGACGACGGACGCTATCTGATCGCGCAACTGCGTGATATCCGTCTGGATCTTGCCACGATCAACGTTGTCCTCCTGCGCAAGAACAATCTTCTCCTTGATCTCGGTGAGAAGCTTGGTCGTGGTCTCTGCGGCATTTCGGGCCACATTGACCGTGCTTGATCCAAGCGCAAGGCTCTCGCGGATCGCGCCGAAAGCTTTAACGTCCGACTCCATCACCTTCGAGATGGCCCAGGTCGCGGCATTGTCCTTGGCCGAACCTACCTTCAGTCCGGTGGATATCTGGTTTTGCACCTGGCCCATGTTCTTGTTGATCGACTTCATGGTCTGCAGGGCGACCATGGCGCTGTTGTTGGTCAGAATAGAGGACATCTTGTCTTCCTACATGCTGGGCGACTTTGCGCCGGTTGAGACGCCGTTCGCTTTCGAACGGTTCAAGCCCTTTCTGGACCTGCGGCCTTCCGGGTATCGGAGAGCGCGCCACCATGGCGGTGCGAGGGCCAGACTGCGGACGAATCGCTAACGGCGGTTTAACCGGGGGCGGGCGTTGACGACGGAACTCGGAACAAATCGACAAAATTTCAGGGCATTGTCGGGCACCAACATCCTCGCATACGAAAGCCGGCGCAGCCGGGTAGGCGCGCCGCCCGGTTGCCAGGAGCGGGGTGTCAGGCGCGGCCGTCCAGACGGCCAGTGGGTTGGGTGATCAGTTCGCGCGTGCCGTCGCGGCCATAGGTCGTCTGGTTGGCAGCCTTGCGCGTTTGCTCGAGCAGGGATTGCACATCGCGCAGACCGGCCATCGCGGCGTCGAGGAGCCGTGCGTTGCGCCTGGCCAGGCGCTGGACCTGTGCCAGCGCGGTCGCCTCGACCTCGGTCGGCTCGGTGGGGCCGTCTGCCTCGATCGCGTCCAGAAGGCGGATCTTGCGCGGCGCGAGCTTGTCGAGGCGCGCGAAGTCGGTCGCCTTCAGCGCGGTGCGTTCCTCGGTCAGCAGGGTTTCCAGGCGGCGCAGGTCTTTAAGCCGGGCGGTCATGGCTTACCCTCGTTCGCGCGCAGGACGAGGGCCTGTTCGATCCGGTCTGCCAGTCCGATGCCGCCGCGTGCGACGAGGGCGCGAGCATGGATGTCGGCGAAGTAGGAGGCAAACGTATCCTCGCCCGCGCCGCCGGTGCCGAAGCCCGATTGCGGCTGGCCGATCCCCGCGGCCTTCAACATCTCGGCCAGGAAGACGGCCTCGAACGCCTCGGCGGTGGCGCGCAGCTTGGTCGCGTCAGGCCGGGCGGGCGTGGGCGGCAAGGGTGCAGGGGCAGCGGCGGCGAGCGGCGGGGGCTGGAACATCGGATTCTCCGTCTCCGAGTAGGGCTGCGGCCAACTTCGCCGGTTCCGGTAAAGAAGCGGTAACCGATTGCATGCTAGGCGCTGAGAGACAGCAACGACCAGAAGGCCCGCCATGCTGATCGATTTTCTGCCCGACCCCGGCCCCCCCCGTGGCGGTGGCCGACCGTCCGCCGAGCAGCTTGCCAAGTCAGGTGAGAGCTTCGGCGCTGTTTTGGCGACTCTCTCCTTAGCATCGGACGCGAGAGCGCAGGCCGAGGTCACCGAGGCGACCGGGGCCAACGAGGAGGCGTCGGAGGCCGTGATCGAGGACGACTCGCCTTTGGCCGAGGCGACAATCGATCCGCAGGTGGAGGAGAACAATCAAAAGGCGCTTGCGGACGGGGCTTTGGAGCACGGCGACGCGCCGGATAGCGCCGGAGCTCCTGTTGCAGTTGATGCGCGGGTGGACGTGCGCCCTGACTCATTGCCCCTGCTAGAAGCAGGCCTCGCGCGGTCGGCCGACGAACGGTCTGGTCCGACGCCTGCCAAAGGAGCCGAAGGTGCCACGGCGGCCCGCCCCGCCGAGCTGCCCTCTCCGATCCAGGGACGCGCAGAGGCCGATGCAGCGATGCGCGTCCGGTCCGGGGCGGAGGACATCGCCGAGGCAGCGCCCCGGCTTGCATTACAGGGCGAGCGAGTGCCAGTCGACGTCTCGTTCAACACCCCTATGGAGCGCGCGGCACCGGCCCCCGTTTCGACCGACCAACTGAAGGCTCGCCTTGCCGAGATGCGCCTGACCGAGAGCGGCATTTCCGACCTGACGATGCGCGGAAGCTTCCAAGGAAGCTCTGCCGTCCTTGGCCTGAGCGAGCCGGGGGGCAGCTTCACCCTGGTCGATCCAATGCTGGAACGTATGGCGCGCGCGGCGCCGGGGACAGAGCTTGCGCGCGATGTTGCCCAGCAGATTGCCGGACGAATCACACCTTTGGGCCGTGGCCAGTTCGAGATGATGCTCTCGCCAGCCGAACTGGGCCGCGTGGAGATCGCGCTCCGCGAGGTCGACGGGGTTCTCACGCTCAAGGTCGCCGCCGAACGGCCCGAAACGCTGGAACTGATCCGCCGACATGTCGAGATCCTGAGCCAGGAGCTACGTCAGGCTACCCAGCGCGAGTTGGCGCTGGAACTGGGCTCGGGGGAGACCGGCAGCGGGTCACGAGACCGGGCGCGCGGAGCTTCCGTTGCGCTGATCGCCGACGCCGAAGCCGATACCCCCCGCATCCTCGCCGAACGTAGTGTGATCGCTGTCGATCACCTCGACCTGCGCCTCTGAACGGAGCCGATGATGGATTTTCCCGCCGTTTCACAAGTCGCGCCGCCGCCTGCCGCCCCCAATACGGCTGACGCCGGGACGGGTAACTTTCCGCAGTCCGATTACATGACATTCCTGCGCATGCTGACCGTCCAGATGCAGAATCAGGATCCGCTGAACCCGATGTCGTCGACAGATTTTGCTGTTCAGTTGGCGACGTTTTCGGGGGTTGAGCAGCAGACGCAGACGAACCAGCTACTGCAGGCGATGCTGGGCCGGATGGGAATGGCCGATCTGGGCAGCTGGGTTGGGATGGAGGTGCGCAGCGACGCCGGTGCCTGGTTTGACGGCGCACCCATCGCGCTCGATCCTGAATTGCCACCGGGAGCTGAGCGCGGCATCCTGCTGGTGCGCAATGCAAGCGGCACCATCGTCGATACGTTCGAACTGGCGCCGGGAACACACGGGATCGAGTGGGACGGCCGAACGCTGGAGGGGGGCGTTGCCCCCGAGGGGGCCTACCAGTTCACGCTCGAGTCCTATCTTGCGGGCGAGTTGATGGATGCCGTGCCGGTCGCCGCCTACCAAGTGGTCAGCGAAGCGCGACGCAGAGGCGAGGTGATCGAATTGGTATTGCCCGGCGGTCAGCGGCTGGACAGCACGCAGGTCTCTGGGCTTCGACGCCCCGCGGAAGGCTGAATCAGGCGAAGAACGCCAACGCCGCTGCCACTGCCGCGGTGACCGCGACGCCGGAAATGAACCAGATCGCGCGCACTTCGGGCAGACGGGGTTCGATCCTGTAGGCATCGCCATCGCGCGTGCGCGTCAGCGCCGCCTCGACCGCGCCGGGCAGGTGCGGGCCGAAGCGGGCAAGCACCTTTGCCGTCCTCGCCAGGTCGCGGGCCAAGGCGGCGGGTCCCAGGTTGCTACGGATGTAATCCTCGACCACGGGGCGCGCGACTTTCCAGATGTTGATCGACGGGTTGAGCGAGCGCGACACTCCTTCGACCACGACCATCGTGCGTTGCAGAAGAATCAACTCGGTACGGGTCTGCATGCCGAAGCGTTCGGTCACTTCAAAAAGGTAGTTGAGCAGCTTCGCCATCGAGATGCGTGTTGCGTCCATGCCGAATATCGGCTCGCCGACCGAGCGCAGGGCACGGGAAAACTCGTCGATGTCGCGATCGGCAGGGACGTAACCGGCCTCGAAATGCACCTCGGCCACGCGGCGGTAATCCTTGCGGATGAAGCCCATCAGGATCTCGGCATAGACGCGGCGGGTGTATTCATCGATCTGCCCCATGATGCCGAAATCATAGGCGATCAGATCCCCGTTAGGCGCGACCTTCAGATTGCCCTGATGCATGTCGGCGTGGAAATAGCCGTCGCGCAACGCATGGCTGAGAAAAAGCCGCAGGACGCGTTCCCCCAGTTCGGTCCGATCGACCCCCAAGGCATCGATTGCGGCATTGTCGCCCAGCGGCACGCCCTCGGCCCAGCCCAGGGTCATCACCGATTTCGCCGAAAGGTGCCAGATCGGCCGCGGCACCTGGAAACCCGCGTCCTGCTCGGTGTTGGCGGCGAATTCGGCCGCGGCCGCGGTTTCCAGTCGCAGGTCCAGCTCGCCCAGAACGACGCTTTCGAAATGTGCGATCACGTCGGTGGGACGCAACCTGCGGGTCTTGGGCAGGGCGCGAGCGATCAGGCCCGCTGCCAGATAGAAGGCATCGATATCCCGGCGAAACGCGCGCTCGATTCCGGGCCGAAGCACCTTGACCGCCACGTCCTGTCCGGTCTCTGACACGCGGGCGCGGTGCACCTGCGCGATCGAGGCTGCCGCGACAGGTTCGGAAAATTCCGAAAAAACACGCTCGACCGGCTGACCCAGCTCCGCCTCTACCATCGCGCGGGCCTCGGCCTGCGGGAAGGGAGGCAGCTTGTCCTGAAGATAGCGCAACTGGTCGGCCAGTTCCTGGCCCACGATATCCGGGCGGGTCGACAGAAGCTGGCCGAACTTGATATAGGCGGGACCCAGCGCGGTCAGGGCGCGAGTGACCGGCGGCAGCGCCGGGTCGCCCCTGAGCCCGAGAAAAGCGAAGGGCCAGCCGAGGACGCGCGCCAGCGCCCGCAGGCGCGGCGGGGCGTTCATCGCCACGAGCACCTCGCGCATGGCGCCGGTCCGTTCGAACGTGGCGCCGGTCCGGATCAGGCGCCAGAAATTGTGCGGGCCGCGCATGCGATCAGAGCTTCCAGCCGGAATGCAGGGCCGCCACGCCCATCGACAGGTTCCGATACTTCACCTGCTCGAACCCCGCACGGCGGATCATGGCCGCGAAGCTGTCCTGATCGGGAAAGCGGCGGATCGATTCGACAAGATACTGGTAACTGTCGCGATCGCCAGCGACGACCTGTCCCATCGCCGGGATCACGTTGAAAGAGTAGAGATCATAGAGCTTCTGCAGCGGGTCGCTGGTCACCCGGCTGAATTCCAGCACCATCAGCCGTCCGCCCGGGCGCAACACGCGATAGGCTTCGGCCAGCGCCTCGTCGATCCGCGTGACGTTCCGGATGCCGAAGCTGACCGTGTAGACGTCGAAGCTGTTGTCGGGGAAGGGCAGGGCCATCGCATCGCCCACCACCCAGTCCAGCCGTTCGGCCATCTCTTCGGCCTCCGCGCGGCGGCGGCCTTCGGTCAGCATCGACTCGGTCATGTCCAGGACTACCGCCGAGGCGCCGTCGCCCGCCCTTTTCAGGAAGCGAAACGCGATGTCGCCGGTGCCGCCCGCCACGTCCAGAAGGCGCTGGCCGGGCCGCGGTGCCAGCCAGTCCATCATCGCGTCCTTCCAGACACGGTGAATACCGGCGCTCATAAGGTCGTTCATCAGGTCATAGCGCCCGGCGACGCGCGTAAAGACGCCATGCACCAGCCCCGCCTTCTGCGCCTCCTCGACTTCCTGAAAGCCGAAATGCGTGGATCGCTGGTTATCGGTCGTCATCCTGGCTCCTGTCGGACCTTGCGCCTGCCCCCTCCTTACAGGATGCTGCGCCCCCTGCACAATGCGACGCCGAGGCCCCCCTTGCCCGAACTGCCCGAGGTTGAAACCGTCCGCCGCGGCCTCATTCCGGCAATGGAGGGCGCGCGCATCGCGCAGGCCGATATCCGCCGCGCGGGGCTGCGCTGGCCCTTCCCGCCGCGGCTGGCCGAGCGTCTTACCGGCGCGCGTATCCACCGCCTCCGCAGGCGGTCCAAATACATCCTCGCCGACCTCGACGCGGGAGAGACGATACTGCTGCACCTGGGCATGTCGGGCCGGATCATCGTTTCGGGGTGGGGCGAGCCGCATGTTCCCGGGCAGTTCCATCACGGCCATCCAGCCCCCGCGCGGCACGATCATGTGGTGCTCGACATGGACAACGGCGCCCGCGTGACCTTCAACGATGCCCGCCGCTTCGGTGCGCTCGACCTCGTGACGACGGCCGAGGCCGAAGCGCATCCTCTGCTCGCCGTCCTCGGGCCGGAGCCCTTGGGCAATGCCTTCAGCGCCGCGCATCTGGCCGAGCGGTTCAAGGGGCGCAAGGCGCCGATCAAGGCCATGCTGATGGACCAGCGAATCGTCGCGGGCCTGGGGAACATTTACGTCTGCGAGGCGCTTTTTCGCGCGGGGATCCATCCCGCGCGGCCTGCCGGACGGATCGGCTCCGCCCGTCTGGAAAGCCTCTCCCAGGCGGTGCGCATGGTCCTCATTGAGGCGATCGAGGCGGGTGGTTCCAGCCTGCGCGACTACCGCCAGACCGATGGCGAGCTTGGATATTTCCAGCACGCCTTCCGCGTCTACGACCGTGCAGGTCTTCCCTGCGCCACGCCCGGCTGCCCGGGAACCGTTCGGCGGATCGTGCAATCGGGCCGCTCCACGCACTATTGTCCGCGCTGCCAGAGATAGCTTGAACCTCGGTTCCTTCCTGCCTATGCGTGGGCGGGCATCGATCAGACAGGGGCAACCCATGGCCTACGAGACCATCATCGTCGAAATCTCCCAGCACGTCGCGCTGATCCGGCTCAACCGGCCCGAGGCGTTGAATGCGCTTAATTCGCAGCTTCTGACCGAACTTGCCGACGCGCTGAAGGCAGCCGATCGCAACGACAAGGTCCGCTGCATTGTCATCACCGGCTCGGAAAAGGCGTTCGCCGCCGGCGCCGATATCGGCGAGATGTCGAAGAAGACCTTCGTCGATGTCTTCGACGAGGATCTGTTCACCGCCGAGACCGAAGCCGTTCTGTCCGTCCGCAAGCCGATCATCGCCGCGGTGGCCGGCTACGCTCTGGGCGGCGGGTGCGAGCTGGCGATGATGTGCGACTTCATCATCGCCGGCGACAATGCCAAGTTCGGCCAGCCCGAGATCAACCTGGGCGTTGTTGCCGGCATCGGCGGCACCCAGCGCCTCACGCGCTTCGTCGGCAAGTCGAAATCGATGGACATGCACCTGACCGGCCGTTTCATGGACGCCGAGGAGGCCGAACGCTCGGGCCTCGTCAGCCGCGTGGTTCCGGTCAAGAAGCTCATGGACGAAGCGATGGGCGCGGCGCAGAAGATCGCCGCGAAATCGCAGATCGCGACGAAGGTCGTGAAAGAGGCCGTCAACCGCAGCTACGAGACCACGCTGCGCGAGGGCACGCTTTACGAACGCCGCATCTTCCACGCGCTCTTCAATACCGAAGACCAGAAGGAGGGTATGAATGCCTTCCTCGAAAAGCGCGAGGCGCAGTTCCGCGACCGCTGAAGGGCAGGGCGCAACTTAGCCCTTTCCTTCGCCCGCCCCTTGCCTTATAGACTGCCGCCACATGCGCGTGGGCCCGCTTAGGCAAGAATCGTTCCGGTCAGTCCGACCGGATGCGGGTTTATGGCGCCATCGAAACGCAACAGACCCGAGAGATCCGAGCCCATGGCCAATACGCCCCAGTCCAAAAAACGCGCCCGTCAGTCCGAAGCCCGATTCGCCGTCAACAAGGCGCGCCGGTCGCGCATCCGCACCTTCCTGCGCAAGGTCGAAGAGGCGCTGAGCGCCGGAAATGCCGACGCGGCCAAGGAAGCCCTGCGCGAAGCCCAGCCCGAAATGGCGCGCGGCGTCAGCAAGGGCGTGATGCACAAGAACACGGCGGCGCGGAAGATGTCGCGCCTTTCCGCCCGGGTGAAGGCGCTGACCAGCTGACTTTGGGGCGGCGCTGAAGCACGGCGCGGAACCCGTTGATCTGCCAAAAGGCGCGCCCGAACAGGCGCGTCTTTTTTGCTGCGCGACGCGCGCTTCATACAACCTTAAGATGTGGCAAATTGCCCACGCCGAATCCGATTCTTTCGCGAAGATGACGAGTCAAGCGAGTTGTTCGGTTGCCGAACAGGCGCGCGGCTTGCTAGCTTGCCCATGCGATTCACATGGTCCTGGGGGGGATGAATGTGACGCATCAGTCCCGTGCAGCGTGGCCGGCCTTCTAGGGTCTCTACGCGTGTGGGTTGTGCGTGCCTGTGAAGGCTGGGCGCTGTTTCTGGCGTCCACATTCGACCACCCAAATCCGCTTGCCGCGCGGCAGCCGCGCGCTCTGCAGAAACCGGCCTCGGCCGGCCCGCTGTGCGGGGCCGATCGTGACTTGCACCCGGCGCGTCGAGGCGCCGGCAAGGGAACAAGGGCAGAAAGCCCGCCCGCATCGAACGGGCGGCTGTGGGGTCGAACAGAATGACAGACGCGGCATGGAGCACGGTGCGGAACTCTCTCAAGGGGGTGATCGGTGACAACAACTATGTCACCTGGATCGCGCCGTTGAAGCTGGCCGGCTCGTGCGATGGGGTGGTGCATTTGTTGGCGCCGACAAATTTCGTCGCCAACTGGGTGAACCGGCATTATGCCGACCATATCCTGCGGTGCATCACCGCCGCCGGTGAACCCGTCAGCCGCGTCGAGATTACCGTTGATGCCAGCGCCCCGCGCAGTGCCGACCGGCTGCAGCGCACGCTCGCCGCACCTGCACTGGCCGCGCCCGCCACCCGTTCCGCCGATGAGCTGGAACAGGCGACCGCCGGTCTGGATACGCGCTACACATTCGACAATTTCGTCGTCGGCAAACCGAACGCGCTGGCCCATGCCGCCGCCCGCCGCGTGGCCGAGGGCTCGGCGGTCACCTTCAATCCGCTCTTCCTTTACGGTGGCGTCGGGCTGGGCAAGACGCACCTGATGCACGCCATCGCCTGGGAGCTTCAGGCCCGCAACCCCGAGTTGCGCGTTCTCTATCTCTCGGCCGAGCAGTTCATGTATCGTTTCGTCACCGCCCTGCGCGAGCGGAACATCATGGACTTCAAGAATCTCTTCCGCTCGGTCGATGTGCTGATGGTGGACGACCTGCAGTTCATCGCTGGCAAGGAAAGCACGCAGGAAGAATTCTTCCACACGTTCAACGCGCTTGTCGATCAGAACCGGCAGCTGGTCTTCTCCGCCGACCGTGCCCCGGGCGAGATCAAGGATCTGGAGGACCGCATCAAGTCGCGGCTGCAAAGCGGCCTGGTCGTGGACCTGCATCCCACCGATTACGAGCTGCGCCTCGGCATTCTCCAGCAGAAGGTCGTGCTCAACCGTATCAGCTACGGCGATGTGCAGATCGGCGACGGGGTGCTGGAATTCCTCGCCCATCGCATCACCACCAATGTGCGCGTCCTCGAAGGGGCGCTCACGCGGCTGTTCGCGCTGGCCTCGCTCGTCGGGCGCGAGATCACGCTCGATCTGGCGCAGGACACGCTGGCCGACATCCTGCGCTCCTCCGAGCGCAAGGTCACGGTCGAGGAGATCCAGCGCAAGGTCGCCGAGCACTATAACATCCGCCTGTCGGACATGATCGGCCCGAAGCGCCAGCGCACCATTGCCCGGCCCCGGCAGATCGCCATGTACCTGTCGAAAAGCCTGACCACCCGGTCGCTGCCCGATATCGGCCGCCGTTTCGGCGGGCGCGATCACACCACGATCATGCACGGCGTGCGCAAGGTCGAGGAGCTGCGCGCCACCGACAGCCAGCTCGCCGAGGACCTGGAACTGCTGCGCCGGCTCTTGCAAAGCTGACGCTTGACGCGGTCCGCAAAGGGCCGCAAACAGTGAACAAATGCGGACAGGCCGGGTTGGTGCGCGCCAGCCCGGCCTGTCGCACCGAAAAGACAGGACGCGGGACGAGACGCGAGGGGACGGTATGAAACTCAGCATCGAGCGGGCGACGCTTCTGAAGGCCGCGGGCCAGGCGCAATCGGTCGTCGAGCGGCGCAACACCATCCCGATTCTCGCCAACGTCCTGATCGAGGCCGAGGGCGACACCGTCAGCTTCCGCGCCACCGACCTGGATATCGAGGTGATCGACCGCGCCCCCGCCAAGGTGGAACGCGCGGGCTCGACCACGGTCTCGGCGGTCATGCTGCACGAGATCGTGCGCAAGCTGCCCGACGGGGCGCTGGTGGAACTGGCCGACGACCCGCGCACCGGCCGCCTGACGGTCGAGGCCGGACGCTCGAGCTTCGCGCTCGCCACCCTCCCGCGCGAGGATTTTCCGGTCATGGCCTCGTCGGAGTACACGACCAATTTCTCGGCCCCCGCGGCCGATCTGCGTCGGCTGTTCGAGAAATCGAAATTCGCCATCTCCACCGAGGAGACCCGTTACTATCTCAACGGTGTCTACCTGCACGTCGCCGAGGCCGAGGAAGGCCGCGTGCTGCGCTGCGTGGCGACCGACGGTCACCGCCTGGCGCGGATCGACGCCAGGTTGCCCGACGGGGCCGAGGGGATGCCCGGTGTGATCGTGCCGCGCAAGACCGTGAACGAACTGCGCAAACTGGTGGAGGATGCCGATGCGCAGATCGCCGTCTCGGTCTCCGAGACCAAGATCCGCTTCGCCACTCCGGAAATCGCGCTCACCTCCAAGGTGATCGACGGCACCTTTCCCGACTACACGCGCGTCATCCCCACCGGCAATACCCGGCGGCTCGAGGTCGATGCCGACGACTTCGCCCGCGCCGTGGACCGGGTGGCGACCGTCTCGTCGGAACGCTCGCGCGCGGTCAAGCTGGTGATGGAGAACGACGCGCTGACGCTCTCGGTCAATGCGCCCGACAGCGGTGCCGCGACCGAGGAACTGGTGGTGGCCTACGGGGACGACCGGCTGGAGATCGGCTTTAACGCCAAGTATCTGGTCGAGATCGCGAGCCAGATCGACCGCGAGAATGCCGTCTTCTTCTTCAACTCGGCCGGCGATCCGGCCCTCGTGCGCGAAGGTGGCGACGGCAGCGCGGTCTATGTCGTCATGCCGATGCGCGTCTGATCGCGGCGCAGCGTCATCCTGATCTTCGGGGGTGAACCGGCGCAGCCAGAAGGGGGGCAGCGCCCCCCTTTCTTCGGAACCGCTCGCTCATGGCGCTGCACCTCAGAACGCTCACGCTCTCGCATTTCCGCTCGCATCGCCGGGTGGCGTTCCACTTCGATGGCCGGCCGGTAGCGTTCTTCGGCCCGAACGGCGCGGGCAAGACCAATCTTCTGGAAGCCGTCTCGCTCCTGTCTCCCGGTCGCGGCCTGCGTCGCGCCGCGGCCGAGGATCTGGGCCGCCACCCCGAGCGGTTGGGCTGGCGCATCGCGGCCACGATCCAGCGCGGCGACGCACTGCACGAGGTCGAGACGGGCGCCGACCCCGACAGCCCCCGCTTCCTGCGCATCGACGGCAAGACCGCCCCGCAATCCGCGCTTGGCCGCATCGCCCCCATGCTCTGGCTGACCCCCGCGATGGACCGTCTCTGGATCGAGGCGCCGGAGGGGCGTCGCCGTTTCCTCGACCGCATGGCGATGGCCTTCTTTCCCGACCATGCCGAGGCCGCGCTCGCGTATGAAAAGGCCATGCGCCAGCGCAACCGCCTCCTGCGCGATCAGGCGCGAGACGGTGCCTGGTATCTGGCGCTCGAAGCCCAGATGGCGCATTCGGGCGCGCAGATGACCGCTAACCGCCGCGCGACCCTGCGCCTTCTGGCCGGCGCCGGTGGGCAGGGCGCGGGCTTTCCGGTGGCCGCGCTCTCGCTGCTTGACGACGCCCCCCCCGAGGAAGAGGCGCTGGCCGCCGCCCTCTCGGCCGGCCGGCGCGCCGACATGGCCGCGGGGCGCAGCCTGACCGGGCCGCATCGCGCCGATCTCGGCGCGATCTGGACCGAGAAGGACATGCCCGCCGCCCAATGCTCCACCGGCGAGCAGAAGGCGCTCCTCATCTCGACCGTGCTCGCCCATGCCCGCGCGCTGGCGGCGCAAACCGGCGCGCCGCCCATCCTGCTGCTGGACGAGGTCTCGGCCCATCTTGACGCCGACCGGCGCGCGGCGCTTTATGACGCGCTTTGCGCGCTCGGGGCGCAGGCCTTCCTGACCGGGACCGAGCTCGCGCTATTCGCCCCGCTCGGCGCGCGCGCGCAGCATTTCGCCCTCTCCGACAGCGCGGAGGGGGCCCGCATCGACGAGGCAACCCCATGACCCTGCCGCCCCAGCGCCTGTCGCTCGTCACGCTTGGCACCGCCGATCTGGCGCGCGCGCTCGATTTCTACGCAGCCCTCGGCTGGCAGCCCGACGAGCGGGCCGAGGGGGTGGCCTTCTTCGACCTCGGTGGCCTGCGGCTCGCGCTCTTCGGCCTGGCCGATCTGGCCGCCGATCAGGGCAGACCGGGCGCCGCGCTTGGCACCGGGGCGATGACGCTGGCGCAGAACTTCACCGACCGGGCCGGGGTCGATGCGGCCTATGCCCGCGCGCTGGCGGCCGGCGCGACGCCCTTGAAGGCCCCGATTGCCACCGATTGGGGCGGCTATTCCGGCTATTTCGCCGATCCCGACGGCCATGTCTGGGAACTTGCGCACAACCCCTTCTGGCCCCTCGATTCCCAGGGCCGCCTTGCCCCGCCGCAAGAGGCGACGCCATGACCGTCACCCTCTGGCAACTCACCCTCTACGCGGGCGCGATCTTCCTTCTCTTCATGACCCCCGGCCCGGTCTGGGTGGCGCTGACGGCGCGCGCGCTCTCGGGCGGCTTCGCCTCGGCCGCGCCGCTGGCCGTGGGGGTGGCGATCGGCGATCTGATCTGGCCGCTCTCGGCGATCTTCGGGCTGACCTGGATCCTCTCGGTCTACGGCGGCTTCATGGAGCTTCTGCGCTGGGTCGCGGTTGGCATGTTCTCGGTGATGGGCGCGCAACTCATCCTCCATGCCGACCGCGCCATTTCCGCCGACAGCCGGCTCACTCGCCCGGGCCACTGGGCGGGCTTCCTCGCTGGCGTCGCCGCGATCCTGGCCAATCCCAAGGCGATCCTCTTCTACATGGGGATGCTGCCCGGCTTCTTCGATCTGACGCGCATCTCCGGCCCCGACATCGCCGCGATCCTCGCCATCTCGGTTGCCGTGCCGATGGCCGGAAACCTGGTGATGGCGGGCATGATCGGCAAGGTCCGCGCGCTCCTGCGTTCGCCCGAGGCGCTGGCCCGCACCAACCGGATCGCCGGGGCGCTGATGCTGGCCGTGGCGCTCGTCATCGCGCTCGGCTGAAGCCCGCCGCGCGGCGGTGCGGCGGCCGCAAGCGTCCTGCGCGAGTCCTACGCGAGTCCTACGCGAGTCCTACGTCTGTCCTACGCTTGTCATACGCCCTGCACCGCGTCCCCGCCCGGCAGCGGCGGGGGCGCGCATCCCCCACCCGGCCCCCCAAATATTGTGGTCCGGGCGTGACAATCCCCCGGCATACGCCTATAAGTGGCGCAACATAGACAGGGATAGCCGGCATGAGCGCAAACCCCGCCCCGCGTGACGATTACGGCGCGGATTCGATCAAGGTTCTCAAGGGTCTGGACGCTGTCCGCAAGCGGCCCGGCATGTATATCGGCGACACCGATGACGGCTCGGGCCTGCACCACATGGTCTACGAGGTCGTCGACAACGGCATCGACGAAGCACTCGCCGGCCATGCCGACGCCGTGACGGTGATCATCCACGACGATTCCTCGGTCTCGGTCAGCGACAACGGGCGCGGCATCCCCACCGACATCCACGCCGAGGAAGGGGTCTCTGCGGCTGAGGTCATCATGACCCAGCTGCACGCCGGCGGCAAGTTCGACCAGAACAGCTACAAGGTTTCGGGCGGGCTGCACGGGGTCGGCGTGTCGGTCGTCAACGCGCTCTCCGATTGGCTGGACCTGCGGATCTGGCGCGGCGGCAAGGAGCATTACGTCCGCTTCGAGCGGGGCGAGACCGTCCAGCCCCTGAAGGTCGTCGGCGATGCCGAGGGTCGCAAGGGGACGGAGGTCCGCTTCATGGCCTCGCTCGAAACCTTCTCCAACCTGGAATACAGCTTCAAGACGCTGGAAAACCGGCTGCGCGAACTGGCCTTCCTCAATTCCGGCGTGCGCATTCTGCTTGAAGACCGCCGCCCCGCCGAGACGCTGCGCTCCGAGCTCTTCTACGAAGGCGGCGTGCGCGAATTCGTGCGCTACATTGACCGCCACAAGCACCCCCTGATGCCCGAGCCGATCTTCGTCACCGGCGAGCGCGACGGCATCGGGATCGAGGTCGCGATGTGGTGGAACGACAGCTACCACGAGACGGTGCTGCCCTTCACCAACAACATCCCGCAGCGCGACGGCGGCACGCATCTGGCGGGTTTTCGCGGCGCGCTGACCCGCACGCTGACGCGCTACGCGCAGGAAAGCGGCATCGCCAAGAAGGAGAAGATCAACTTCACCGGCGACGACGCGCGCGAGGGGTTGACCTGCGTGCTGTCGGTGAAGGTGCCCGATCCGAAATTTTCCAGCCAGACCAAGGACAAGCTCGTCTCGTCCGAGGTGCGTCCGGCGGTCGAATCGCTCCTTTCCGAGAAACTCGCCGAATGGTTCGAGGAAAACCCCGGCCCAGCGAGGATCATCGTCGGCAAGATCGTCGATGCGGCGCTGGCCCGCGAAGCCGCGCGCAAGGCGCGCGACCTGACGCGGCGCAAGACCGCGCTCGACGTGGCCTCGCTGCCGGGCAAGCTTGCCGATTGCCAGGAACGCGACCCGGCCAAGTCCGAACTTTTCCTGGTCGAGGGCGACTCGGCCGGCGGATCGGCCAAGCAGGGCCGCTCGCGTCAGAACCAGGCGGTGCTGCCGCTCAGGGGAAAAATCCTCAACGTCGAGCGCGCGCGCTTCGACCGGATGCTCGGCAGCCAGGAGATCGGCACGCTGATCACCGCGCTCGGCACCGGCATCGGGCGCGATGAATTCGACCTCGGCAAGCTGCGCTACCACAAGATCGTCATCATGACCGACGCCGATGTCGATGGCGCGCATATCCGCACGCTGCTTCTGACCTTCTTCTTCCGGCAGATGCCCGAGTTGATCGAACAGGGCCATCTCTACATCGCGGAACCCCCGCTCTTCAAAGTCGCGCGCGGCAAGTCCGAGGTCTATCTGAAGGACAAGCCCGCGCTTGAGGACTACCTGATCCAGCAGGGGGTCGAAGGCGCGATCCTGCGCCTCGGCTCGGGCGAGGAGATCCTGGGCGCCGACCTGCTGCGCGTCGTTGCCGAGGCCCGGCAGGTCCGCCGCGCGCTGGAGGCTTTTCCGACGCATTACGCGCAGGCCATTCTCGAACAGGCCGCCGTCGCCGGCGCGCTGGAAGCCGGTCAGCTGGATGCCAATCCGCAGGGTGTCGCCGACCGGCTCGCCGAGCGGCTGGACCTGATCGCGCCGGAATACGAGAAGGGCTGGCAGGGCCGTCCCACCCAGGACCACGGCCTGCGTATGACCCGGATGCTGCGCGGGGTCGAGGAGGTGCGCGTGCTCGACGGCCCGATCCTGCGCTCGGGCGAGGCGCGGCGGCTATCGGGCTTCACCCGCTCGCTTCAGGAAACCTATGGCGCCCCGGCGAAGCTGGTGCGCAAGGACCGCAGCCTGGGCATCTACGGCCCGCTCGACCTTCTGCGCGCGATCCTTGCCGAGGGGGAAAAGGGCCTGTCGCTCCAGCGTTACAAGGGGCTGGGCGAGATGAACCCCGACCAGCTCTGGGAAACCACGCTCGACCCCGAAGCCCGCACGCTTTTGCAGGTCAAGATCGACGACGTGGCCGAAGCCGAGGATCTTTTCTCGAAGCTGATGGGCGATGTGGTCGAACCGCGGCGCGAATTCATCCAGCGCAACGCGCTGAATGTCGAAAACCTGGACGCCTGATTCAGTTGGCGCATCCGTGATTCTCCCAAGGGTTGACTTCGCCCCGGGTTCGCCGGTTCCTATGCAGGATTATCCGCGAACCCGCCCTCACCAACGGAGCTGCCTGCATGGATCTGGACGCGATCAAGACCTCCTACCGGCGTTGGGCGCCGGTCTATGACAGCACCTTCGGCCGGATCACCCGGATGGGGCGCGACCGCGCGGTGCAGGCGGTCAACGGCCGGCAGGGCCGGGTGCTGGAGGTGGGGGTCGGCACGGGCCTTTCGCTTTCGAGCTACGCGCAGCATCTGCAGGTCACCGGCATCGACTATTCCGACGACATGCTGAAGCGCGCGCGCAAGCGCGTCACCGAAGAGGGTCTCGCGCATGTCCATGAACTGCGCCAGATGGACGCCCGCACGCTGGATTTCCCCGACGGGCATTTCGACACGGTCGTCGCGATGTATCTCGTCTCGGTCGTGCCCGAACCCGAGCGCGTGATGGCCGAGATCGCGCGCGTCTGCAAACCGGGCGGGCAGGTGATCATCGTCAATCATTTCGCCCGCGACGAAGGCTGGCTTGCCTGGCTCGAACGCCGCTTCGCGCCGCTGGCCGACCGGCTGGGCTGGCACCCGGATTTCTGCCGCTCGCGGATCATGGGCGAGCCCTCGCTGCAAGTGGCCGAGGAACGCCGCATGGCCCCCCTTGGCCTGTTTACCTTCCTGCGGCTCGAAAAGGCCTGATCCGTCTCGAAGGGGAGGGTTCGCAAAAAGCGTGCCCGACTTTGCAGATCCGCTGATTTGCAGAGTAGCATGGCGGCTTTGCAAACCATCGCCCTTCTACCCGGCACGCTCCACGTTCTCCCGCCCCTCGTCCAGCTGTGCGCGTTCCGCGCACAACTCTCCTCGCGTTGGGCCGGGCGCCGCGCCCTTCGGGCGCGGCGCAACGGGGCCAGGCCGCATCTGCGGGGACAATTGCACCGGCTTGATGAGAGCACCGGCATCGCGGCGCGCGCGGGGGGTGTTGCGTCGTAGTGGAAGGCAGCGCGCGAATGTGGCACCCGCTTGCCAACCACCTGCCACCTGCTTGCCCACCCGCCTGCCACCCGGCCAGGACGCGGGCCTTACTGCACGTCGGTGAACGCCGCCTGCAGCCGCTCGACGGCCTCGACCACGCGCGCGCGCGGGGTGGCGATATTGAAGCGCTGAAAGCCCGCGCCGCCCACTCCGAAGGTCTCGCCGTGGTTCGCGGCGATCCGCGCCTCGCTTTCGATGCGGCGACGCAACTCGGTCTCGTCCATGCCGAGGCCCCGGAAATCCACCCATTCCAGATAGGTCGCCTGCAGCGGTGTGACCCGGACACCGGGGATCGCGCGCATCCCGTCCTCGAAGAGCTGGCGGTTTCCGTCCAGATAGGCGCAGAGCGCGTCGACCCATTCTGCGCCCTCGGGGCTGTAGGCGGCACGGGCCATTTCCAGCCCGAAGGAATTGGCCGAAATGCCAAGCGAGGCAAGGGTTTGCGCGAAGGTCTTGCGCAGGGCTTCATCGGGGATGATAACGTTGCCCGTATGCCCGCCGGCCAGGTTGAAGGTCTTCGTCGTGGCCGACATCATCACCAGCCGGTCCATGATGTCGGGCGCGGCATTGGCCATGACGGTGTGCTTCTGACCGGGCATGACCAGGTCGTGGTGGATCTCGTCCGAGACCAGGATCAGGTCGTGGCGGCGGGCGAAATCGGCCAGACCGCGCAACTCCTCCTCGGTCCAGACCTGCCCGCCGGGATTATGCGGCGAGCACAGGATCACCATCTTCTCGCGTCCGGTCATCTGCGCGTCATAGGCATCGAAATCCATCACCATCCGGCCGTCCCGCTCGACCAGCGGGCATTCCACGGCCTCGCGCCCGGCGGCGCGGATCACCCGGAAGAAGGCGTGATAGACCGGGGTGAACAGCACGATCCCGTCGCCGGGTTGCGTGAAAGCCTGCAGGCAGAGCGCCGTGCCGTTGACCAGCCCGTGGGTGGTGAAGATCCACTCGGGCTCGACCGTCCAGTTGTGGCGCGTGCGCATCCACCAGCCGATCGCGTCCAGATAGGCCGCATCGTCCCCGTAATAGCCGTAGAGTCCGTGGTCGACCATGCCCTTCAACGCCCGCTGTACCGCCGCCGGCGGGCGAAAATCCATGTCAGCCACCCACATCGGGATGCCGTCCTCGCCCTTCACCCCGTAGCGCGCGCCCATCATGTCCCACTTCATCGAATGGGTGTTGCGCCGCTCGATCACCTCGTCGAAATTCATGCCTGCCCCCTGGTTGTGCCGCGGCAGATTTGCCCGGCCCGGCGGCGGGTGCAACCCCTGCCGCCCGTTGCACAGGCCCGCGGCATCGCCTAAATGCGACGCATGACCATTCGCCCGATCCTGATCCATCCCGACCCGCGGCTGAAGACCGTCGCCAAGCCCATCGAGCGCGTGACGCCCGAGATCGGCCAGCTGGCCGAGGACATGCTGGCCACCATGTATGACGCGCCGGGCATCGGTCTGGCCGCGCCGCAGGTGGGCGCGCTGGTTCGGCTTTTCGTGATGGACTGCGCCAAGGACAAGGACACGCCCGCGCGTCCGATGGTGCTGATCAACCCCGAGGTCACCTGGACCTCCGAGGAAAGCGCCACCTACGAGGAAGGCTGCCTGTCGATCCCCGAGCAATATGCCGAGGTGACGCGGCCGTCGCGCGTGCGGATGCGCTGGCTCGACCTCGACGCCACGGTGCGGGAGGAGGAGTTCGACGGGCTCTGGGCGACCTGCGCGCAGCATGAGCTGGACCACCTGAATGGCCGTTTGTTCATCGACTATCTGGGGCCGATCAAGCGCCAGTTGATTACCCGCAAGATGCAGAAGTTGAAGCGCGAAAAGGCGCGGGCCTGAGCCGTGGCGATCCTGCCAATCCTGCGCCATCCCGATCCCCGCCTGCGTCAGGTGGCCTTGCCGGTCACGGTGGTGGACGCCGGGCTCCGCACGCTGGCTGACGACATGCTGGCCACCATGTATGCCGCGCCCGGCCGCGGATTGGCGGGGCCGCAGGTCGGTGTCCTGCGCCGGATCTTCGTGATCGACGTGACCTGGAAGGATGGAGAGCGCACCCCGCGCGTGTTCCTCAACCCCGAGATCGTGGACGCGTCGGAGGCGATGCACACCGGGACCGAAGGCTGCCTGTCGATCCCGGGCCTTCCCGTTCAGGTCACCCGCCCTGCCGAGGTGACGCTGCGCTGGACCGATCTGACGGGCGAGGGCCGCGTCGAGCGACTGACCGGGGCCGAGGCGATCTGCGCCCAGCATGAGCCGGACCATCTGAACGGCCGGCTGATCATCGACCTGATGGACGAGCCCGCGCGCCGGGCGGTCTCGCCCACGCTGGCGGCGATGGGGGCGCCATGAAGGTCGTCTTCATGGGCACGCCGGATTTCGCGGTGCCGGCGCTGCGGGCCATTGCCCGCGCGCATGAGGTGGTCGCCGTCTACTGCCAGCCGCCGCGCCCCGCCGGCCGAGGCAAGAAGGACCGACCCTCACCCGTCCAGCGCGCGGCCGAGGAGTTGGGGCTTCCCGTCCGCCATCCGACGAGCCTGAAAGGCAGCGCGGAACAGGCCGAATTTGCCGCGCTCGGGGCCGATGTCGCGGTGGTGGCGGCCTATGGCCTGATCCTGCCGCAAGCCGTGCTCGATGCGCCGCGCCACGGCTGCATCAACATCCACGCCTCGCTCCTGCCCCGTTGGCGGGGGGCCGCGCCGATCCATCGGGCGATCATGGCGGGCGATGCGCAGACCGGCATCGCGATCATGCAGATGGAAGCGGGGCTGGATACCGGCCCGGTCCTGCTGAGCGATGCCACGCCCATCGGCGCGGACGAGACGACCGGACAACTCCATGATCGCCTGTCGCAGATCGGCGCGCGGTTGATCCTTCAGGCGCTCGACCAGCTGTCCGACCTCGTGCCCGTGCCCCAACCCGAGGCGGGCGTGACCTATGCGAGCAAGATCGACAAGGCCGAGGCGCAGGTGGACTGGAGCCGTCCGGCGGCGGAAGTGGCGCGGCAGATCCGTGGGCTTTCCCCCTTTCCCGGCGCCTGGACGGCGACGCCGGCGGGGCGGCTGAAGCTTCTCAAGGCGGGGGTTGTGGACGGGCAGGGCGCGCCCGGGCAGGTGCTGGCGGGGCTGACCATCGCTTGCGGCACGGGCGCCGTCGCCATTACCGAGGCGCAGCGCGAGGGAAAGCGGCCGATGACCGTGGAGGAGTTGCTGCGCGGAATCGACCTGCCACCCGGCACGATCCTCCCCTGACGACCTTGCAGCGGCGACCGGACGGGGCTTCAGGTCCCCAAGGTCAGGCTAACATTTTATCGGTTGATCTTTCTTTTCAATCGGATAACCCGCCTGCGCTAATTGCGCAGCGCCGCCCCTGAGGCAGTTCCTACCGCTCGGGTGCATCCAGAAAGACCCGCACCGCCTCGACGAATTCGCGCGGCTTCTCGGCATGGAGCCAATGCCCGGCACCGGGGATGCGGGCAAAGCGCGCGCGGGGGAAAAGCGCGCGTATCCCCTCGCGATGATCGGGCTGGACGTAGTCGGATTTCTCGCCGGCGAGAAACAGCGTCGGCCCTTCGAAGGGTGGCAGCCCCTCGGTCGGCGGCCAGCTCATGATCCGCGGCATCTCGGCTTCCAGCACATCGAGGTTCAACCGCCAGCGCGGCGGCTCCGCCTTCAGGTCGAGCGATTGCAGGAAAAAGGCGCGCAGCCCCGGGTCATCGACCGTCTCGGCAAGCCGCCGGTCGGCCTCGGTCCGTGTTTCCAACCCGTCGAGCGACAGTCCCCGCATCGCCTCGATATGGCGGGACTGGCTGTGGGTATAGGTGACCGGCGCGATGTCGGCGACGATCAGGCGGCGAACCAGATCGGGGCGTTCCAGCGCCAGCCGCATCGTCGCCTTGCCGCCCATCGAATGACCCAGCACATCCATCGGCCCGCCCTCGGCGGCGATGACCTCGGCCAGATCGGCGGCCATTTCGGGGTAGCCATGCGCCGTATCGCGGGGGCTTTCGCCGTGGTTGCGCATGTCAATGGCCAGCGTCGGCCCGCGATCGGACAGGCGCTTGGCGATGGCGCCCCAGTTGCGCGCCGATCCGAAAAGCCCGTGGACGATCAGCAGCGGGGGTGCCGATCCGTCACTTTCCTGACGCGCGATCTTCAGCATCGGCTCTTTCCGTTCACGTGGGCCGGTGGGACCTGTCGGCGGGCGCACACGCCCGCCTCCGCTCCGTTTGCTCAGAGCCCGGGATAGACCGGGTAGCGCGCGCAGAGCTCGGCGACCTTGGCGCGCACCCGCGCCTCTACCTCGCCATTGCCGTCCTCGCCATTGGCGGCCAGACCATCGACCACCTCGACGATCCAGTCGGCGATCTGCCGGAACTCGGCCTCGCCAAAGCCGCGGGTGGTGCCCGCCGGTGTGCCAAGCCGCACGCCCGAGGTGACCATCGGCTTTTCGGGATCAAACGGGATGCCGTTCTTGTTGCAGGTGATATGCGCGCGCTCCAGGGCCTTTTCAGTGGCGTTGCCCTTCACCCCCTTGGGCCGCAGGTCGACCAG
>CAZKSE010000019.1:0-27054 GCA_964555305.1 uncultured Rhodobacter sp.
GGAGCGATCGCCCGGGACGTCTTTGGCCTGCACGGAACCCTGACGCCTCTCAGCGGCGAACGCGACAGCAATTTCCATCTGGCGGTCGATGCCCGGACTCAGTTCGTCCTGAAGATCAGCCACCCCGCGGAAAACCCGCAGGTCACGCAGCTGCAAACCTCAGCCCTGCTTCACGTCGCCGCGCGCGATCCGTCGCTGCCGGTGCCGCGGGTGCACCCGACACTGACGGGCGAGACCGAATGGCACCTCTCCACACCCGACGAAGCGCCGCGCGTGGTTCGGATGCTCAGCTATCTCGCCGGGGATCCGATGCACAGGGTCGCCACGGCGCCACCGCTTCTGCGCAATCTGGGCACGCTGCTCGCCCGGCTGGACCGAGCGATGGCGGACTTTGCCCATCCGGCCGCCGACCATGATCTGCTGTGGGACATCCAGCAAGCCGCCCGCCTGCGCCCCCTGATCCGCCACCTGCCTGACCCCCAGCAACAGGCCACGGTCCAGGCCTTTCTCGACGCGTTCGAGACGCAGACCGCCCCGAATCTGACCCGGCTCCGCGCGCAGGTCATCCACAATGATATCAACCCGCATAACGTTCTGGTCGATCCCGCCAACCACCACATTGCCGCCGGGATCATCGATTTCGGCGACATGGTGCATGCGCCGTTGATCAACAACCTCGCGGTGGCGGCGGCCTACCACCCCACCGAAACCGGCCATCCGCTGGAGGCGATGGGCCACCTCGTCGCCGGCTATCACGCCCAGTTGCCGCTGGCACCCGGAGAGATCGATCTGCTCTTCGACCTCATCGCCACGCGCATGGTGCTCAGCGTGACGATCTCGGGCTGGCGGGCGGAGCGTCATCCGGAAAACCGCGATTACATCCTGCGCAACAACCGGCTCGGCTGGCTGGGCCTGTCCCGCTTCAGCGAAATCAGCCGCACCGATGCGCAGAACTATTTCCGCCGCCTCTGCCCGCAGGACACCCGCCATGACCATGACCAACGCCTATGACCCGGGCGCCGCCGACGCCCTGCCCGCCCGCGACCGCGACCTGATCGCCCGGCGAGAACGGCTGCTCGGTCCGGCCTACCGGCTCTTTTATGCCAATCCCGTGCATCTGGTCCGGGGCGAAGGCGTCTGGCTCCATGGCCCCGAGGGCGAGCGGTATCTGGATGCCTACAACAACGTCGCCTGCGTCGGGCACTGCCATCCCCATGTGGTGGCCGCCCTGGCCAGTCAGGCTGCGGTGCTGAACACGCACACGCGCTACCTCAACGACACCGTGCTCGACTATGCCGAGCGGCTTCTGGGCTACTTTCCAAAGGGTCTGGGCAACGTCATCTTCACCTGCACGGGCAGCGAGGCGAACGACCTGGCGCTGCGGGTGGCGCGGGCGCATACCGGCGGGACGGGCGTGATTGTCACCAACTTCGCCTATCATGGCGTGACGGCGGCGCTGGCCGAGCTTTCGCCCTCTCTGGGACCGGCCATGACGCCCGGCGCGCATGTCCGCATGGTTGCTGCCCCCGAAAGCGCGCCCCGCGACGGCCAGGACGTGGGCGCAGCGTTCGAAGCGGGCGTTCGCGCGGCCATCGCAGATCTTCAGGCGAAGGGCATCCGTCCCGCCGCCCTTCTGGTCGATACGATCTTCTCCAGCGATGGGGTCTTCGCCGACCCGCCGGGCTTTCTGTCCGGCGCCGTTGCCGCAATCCGCGAAGCCGGCGGGCTGTTCATCGCAGATGAGGTTCAACCGGGTTTCGGGCGGACCGGCGCTGGAATGTGGGGGTTTTCACGCCACGGCGTCCTGCCCGACATGGTCAGCCTGGGCAAACCGATGGGCAATGGTCATCCGATGGCGGGGCTGGTCGCCCGCCCCGAGGTTCTGGAACGCTTCGGCCGGCAGATGCGCTATTTCAACACTTTCGGCGGCAACCCGGTCTCGGCGGCGGTCGGCATGGCGGTCCTCGATGTGATCGAGAATGAAGGGGTCGTCGCGAACGCGAGCAGCACCGGCGCCTACCTGCGCGCGGGGATCGAGCGGCTGGCCGCCCGCCACGCCACCATCGGCGACATCCGCGGCGCGGGGCTCTTCCTCGGCGTGGAGATGGTCACCGACCCCGAAAGCCGCACTCCCGCTCCCGAGCTCGCCGCGGCGGTGGTGAATGGGTTGCGCGCGCGACGGGTCCTGATCAGCGCCTCGGGGCCCGCAGGGAACGTGTTGAAGATCCGCCCACCCCTGGTCTTCTCGCCCGAGAATGCGGACCTGTTCCTGGAAACGTTGGGCGCTGTGATGGGCAAACTTTCCTGACGCCACGGCACGCCCTGCGGAAAGAACGGCGCGTCGGCAGAGCAGCGGCAGGGCCGGCAGAACGTCTTTCCATCCGGTTAACAAGAAACACGATGTTGTTTTATATTAGATATTTAGGCCGATGTGCGCCAGCGCACTTCCCCTCTTTCGTGCCGATTTTGACGGCAAAGCCCCCCGATCAGACGTGCTGGCCGCCGTTGATATGGACCTCGGCGCCGTTGATGTAGGACGAGGCGTCCGTGCAGAGGAAATAGATCGTCGAAGCGACCTCGGACGCATCCCCCAAACGCCCCATCGGCACCTCGGCCGCGATCAGCTCATCGGTTCCGGGAGACAGGATAGAGGTTTCGATCTCGCCCGGCGCGATGGCGTTGGCGCGGACGCCGCGGCGGCCGAACTCATGCGCCATCTCGCGCGTCAGCGACGCCAGCGCGGCCTTCGAGGCGGCATAGGCCACGCCCGCGAACGGATGCACCCGCGACCCCGCGATCGAGGTGACATTGACGATCGAGCCCCCCGTGCGCTCCAGCTCCGGCAGCAAGGCGCGCGCCAGCAATGCCGTCGAGACGAGGTTCACATTGAGCACCTGCGTCCAGACCGCGGCGTCGGTGTCCAGCAACCCCAGCCGCGCGCCGTCCGGCCCCTTGGGCGAGATCCCGGCATTGTTGACCAGCGCGTGCAACTTGCCATGCGAGAGCCGCGAGCGGACCTCGCGCGCCAGATCGTCGATCCTGTCAATCTCGGCCAGATCGGCTTGGATATGGTTCTCGCGGGCCTCGGGCCAGCCGCAATCCTCTGAGAAGGGCTGGCGCGAGACCGTGAGTATCCGCCAGCCGTTCTTCTGGAAATGCTTGACCGTGGCGTGGCCGATCCCTCGGCTCGCCCCGGTCAGCAGCATGATAGGTCTATCGTCGTTCACGTCCTGCCTCGCAATCATCGTGCCTCAGCCAAATAGGCGCCGGTCGTTGTGTAGAGATGCCGCGCACAACCGTGACGTTCCCGATGGGTGGCGGCGGGATCATGGCGCGATGGCGCGCCACGTCAAGCGGCGATCAGCGTTTCAGCGCAGGCCGCGCATCCGATCAGACCGCCGCCGCAGCAGTTCGACGGCGAGCAGCAGCAAGATCGAGATGAGCATCATGAAGGTCGCCGCTGCGGCGATGGTCGGATCCAGGTTCTCGCGGATGCCACTGAACATCTGCCGCGGCAGGGTGCGCTGCCCTGGCCCTACCAGAAAAATCGCCACCACGACCTCGTCGAAAGATGTCGCGAAAGCGAAAAGCCCGCCGACGATCACACCCGGTGCGATCACCGGCAGGGTCACGCGCCGAAACGCGTAAAGCGGCCCCGCCCCTAGCGATGCTGCCGCCCGTGGCAGGTTGGCGTCAAGGCCCTGCAACGTCGCCGACACGGTGATCACCACGAACGGAATGCCCAGAGCCGCATGCGCCACGATCAGCCCTGTCAGGCTGTTGGTCAGCCCCAGTCGCGCGAAAAAGAAGAACATCCCCAGCGCCGTGATCACCAGCGGCACGACCATCGGCGAGATCGCCAGCGCCATGATCAATCGACTGCCCGGAAAACTCGTGCGCGCCAGCCCCAGGGAGGCCATCGTGCCCAGAACCGTCGCCAGGATCGCCGCGCAAGTGCCGACGATGAAGGTGTTCCTCACCGAAAGCTGCCAGGTGGAGGAGGCGAAGAACGCCTCGTACCAGCGCATGCTCAGTCCGGACATCGGATAGGTCAGATAGCTGCTCTGGTTAAACGACAAGGGAACGATGGCAACCAGCGGCGCCACCAAGAAGATGAGCACCAATCCGCAGAAACCCAGGAAGAACCAGTAGCCCAACCGTTGGGGCCAGCTTGCATAGGGCGGCAACCGCATCAGCCCAACCTCAACTGCTGGGTGCCGAAGAGTCGGCTGTAAAGCAGGAAGAGCACCATGACGATCACCATCAGGATCGTCCCCAAGGCCGCAGCCAGTCCCCAGTTCACCGTCTCGTTGGCATAGAAGGCGATGAAGTAGCTCAGCATCTGGTCGGCGCTTCCACCCACCAGCGCAGGGGTGATGTAGTAGCCGATCGACAGCATGAAGACGAGCAGCGTGCCCGCGGCGATGCCCGGCAGTGTCTGCGGCAGGTAAACCCGGCGGAAAGCCGTGAAGAAGGTCGCGCCAAGGCTTTGCGCCGCACGCATGTACCAGGGCGAGATGCCGGTCATCACCGCATAGAGCGGCAGGATCATGAAGGGCAGAAGCACTTGGCTCATGACGATGATCACGCCAAGCCGGTTGTAGATCAGGCGCAACGGCTCATCGATCACGCCAAGCCCGATCAGGCCGGTGTTCACCAGCCCTTCGCTTTGCAGCACCACGATCCACGCCGCAGTGCGCACCAGAAGCGAGGTCCAGAAAGGTAGGAGCACCAACACCAGAAGAAGGTTGCGCACCCCGCCGCCGACATTGGCCAGAAGATAGGCGAGCGGAAAACCCATCACCAGGCAGACCAGCGTCACCGTGACGGCGATGGTCAGCGTGCGCAGCGTGAGTTGCAGGAAAAGCCGCTCGCTTGGCGGCTGCATCGCGATCCGGTCATCGAGCCCGCGCTGCATGTCGAGCGCATAGAGCATGTAGTAATCGGTCAGCGGGCGGGCGGCGCGCTGCAAGATGACCAGATGCTGCGGATCGGCCCAACGTGCGTCGATTTCGGTCAGCGTCTCGCGCCAGCTTGGCGGCGCCTCATCGGGCAACTGGCGGGCGGTTCCCAGGATGACGGTACGAAAGCCCGCGAGTTCCTGATTGAGCCGCCGGGCGGGGTTGGCGAGCGTGCGTTGCCCGCTGCCCTCGATCAGGTCGGCAGCGATGGCAGCATAGACGGCCTCGTCCGGCAGGGCCTGGCGGTCCCAGGTCGCGATCGCCTCGGCGGTGTTGGGCATGGCGTCGATGACCGAGCGGTCATGCCAGGCGGCCGTCAGCATCTGAAGGATCGGCACCACGAACACGAGGATCAGGAACACAGCCAGCGGCAGCACCAGCCCAAAGGCCTGCAACTGGCGCCGTCGCTCACTACGTCGAAGGCGGGCGCGCAACTCGCCCGCCTTCATCTGATACGCCACCGGGGACGAAGTGGTCACGTCGCGCTCCCGTGGGACACGGCGCTCCGCGTCACCGCGCCGCCCAGCGGTCAAACCGCTCGGTCAGGCTTTCGATGTTCTCGACCCAGAATTCGGTATCGAACTCGATCGCCTCTTCCAGGTTGGCCGGCGTGGTGGGAAGGTCGGCGGCATATTCCTCGGGCACGAAGTCCGAGGCCGAGGCATGAGTGGTGCCGTAGGCGATATAGGCGGGCATCTGCGCCTGCCGCTCGGGGTCGCTGGCGAAGCTGATGAAGGCATGTGCGGTTTCGACATTCGGCGTGCCTTCAAGGATCACCCAACTGTCGATGGCGTAGATGCTGCCCGGCCAGACGCCCTGGAAATTCGTCCCCTCGTTGCGGTTCGAGGCTGTAAGCCGGCCGTTGTAGACCGAGGTCATCACCACCTCGCCTGCCGCCAGCATCTGCAGCGGCTGGGCGCCGGCTTCCCACCAGATCAGGGTGTCGCGCAACTCGTCGAGCTTGGCGAAGGCGCGCTCGACGCCTTCCTCGCTGCGCAGCGTCTCGTAGACCTCGTCGGCGGGGACGCCATCGGCCATCAGCGCAATCTCGAGGTTGTATTGCGCGCCACGGCGCAGTGCCCGTGTGCCGGGCCAGGTCTCGGTGTCCCAGAAATCCGCCCAGCTTTCGGGGGCGCTGTCCAGCCGGTTCGCATCATAGCCCAGAACCTTGGACCAGACGATGGTGCCCACCCCGCATTCGGTCGCGGCGCCATCGATGAAATCCTCGGGGGCAAAGTCGAGCTGGCTGTAGTCGATGGGGACGAAAAGGCCTTCTTCGCACCCCAAGGTCAATTCCTCGGCCTCGACCTGGACGAGGTTCCAGTTGGGCGTGCCGGCCATGACTTGCGCGCGCAACACGCCAATACCGCCGACGAATTCATCCTCCAGCAACTCGATCCCGGCCTCTTCGGCGAAGGGCGTGAAATAGAGCGTGCGCTGCGCTTCCTGAAAGACCCCGCCCCAGGAGGCGATGGTCAGCGTCTCGGCCCCCGCGGGCGCGGCGACCAGAAGGGTTCCGGCCATCAGGCAGGACAGGCGTGAGGCAGTGTTCTTCATTTACGTTTTCCCCTGTTGTAGCGGCGTGCCGCCGCCGATTTTTCTCTGTCAGCTTCGGCGGCGCGTGGGTCCAAGTCAAGCCACAGCGCATCGCAACATCAGCTGTCACGGGCGCCAGAAGCGTGGAAGCAGGAGAACCAGCACGGCGATCATTTCGAGGCGGCCCAGAAGCATCCCCAGCATCATTAGCCATTTTGCCGCATCGGGGAAATCAGTTACCGCGCCTGTCGCGCCGACTTCGGGACCGAATGCAGGACCGATGTTACAGATCGCTGTCCATGCCGCTGTAATGGCGGTGCGCATTTCCAGTCCCGTCAGGCTGAGGGCCACGGCCAACAGGCCGAAGCCCAGCACGAAGGCCGTGAACAGAACGACGACCGAAGTGATGACCTCGTCCTCCACCCGGCGGCCCTGCAAATGAATGGGGGCAATACGGTTGGGGTGGACCAACTCGCGAAGCTGTGCCTTGATCGCCTCGAAAAGGACAAGGTAGCGAAATACCTTTATCGAACAGCCCGTCGATGCCGTACAGGCGCCGATGAAACCCGCGACTATCAAGATCAACAGAACGAAGTCTCCCCACGCGCCGATATCCGCAGAGCCGTAGCCGGTCCCGGACATTAGAGAAACAAGATTGAACCCGGCTTCTCGGACGGCGGTCTCAATGTCGCCGCCGTGAGTGATCATCCGATAAGCCACAAGCACGCCAATTGCATATAGGGTCCAACGGAAGTAGGCCCTTACCTGAATGTCCTGGAACAGGGGCTGCACGCTGCCGTTGACCAGTTGAATGTAGCGAATGAACGGAAGGCCGGCCAACCACATCAGGACAGCTGCCGCGTATTGAGCTGCAATGGGAAATTCGGCGAAAGAGCTGTCACGAGTCGAATAGCCGCCGGTGGCAATCGTCGTGAGCGCGTGGTTGATGGCGTCGAAACCGTTCATCCCGCTCAGAACATAAGCGACCGCCGCCGCTATGGTCAGTGCCAGATAAACTTCGACCAGCATGAGAGAGATGTCACGGACGCGCGGCAGGATCTTGCCCAGCGTATCGAACCCTTCAGCGCGAAAGTACTGCATCCCGCCGACCTTCATAACCGGCAGGAAGACCAGCGCCACGATGACAATGCCCAAGCCGCCAAGCCATTGAAGGATCGACCGCCACAGCAGGATCGCTGCGGGCTTTTCATCCAGACCCACCATGATGGTAGTGCCGGTCGTGGTCATGCCCGAGAGCGATTCAAACAGCGCGTCGATCACACGCTCGCCCCCCGCGCCCAGGAGAAACGGGGTCGCACCGTAGGCCGGCAGCACCACCCAGGTCAGCGTGGTCAGCAGGAAGGATTGCCGCAGCGTCAGGGCCGAGGACAGCGCGTTTCGCGTTGCCAGCGCCATGAACGCGCCCGACAGCGCCGTCACCGCCCCCGATTGTAGGAAAATCCGCCAGCCCGGCTCCGCCAGTGCCAGCGACACGGCCAGCGGGATCAGCATCATGAACCCGAGCGTCAGGAGCATCAGGCCGATGATATGAACGACGGGGCGCAGGTCCGGCATATAATCGGGATGGCGGGGCCGCCTGGTTCTGTCAAGCGGCGACGACGCGGCAGCCCGCCAACAGCTGCACGACATCGGCGGCGTGGCAGAGATCGGACGCGGGCGTGGTCACTGCGGCGGCAGCCGCGGCGGTGCCGTGGCGCAACGCTTCAGCCGGGGCCTCACCCCTGAAAAGCGCGAGCGTAAAGGCCCCGGTAAAGCTGTCACCCGCGCCGACAGCACTCTCGACCGTGACGTGCGGCGGCGTTGCAAGCAGGCGCATCCCCTCTGCAGCCATTACCGATCCCTCAGCCCCGCGCGCGAGCACCACCAGGCTCGCAACGCCGCGGTCGACCATGGCGCTGGCCAGGGTCAAGCTCTCCTCTGCAGAATTGAGCGCGCGACCGGCCAACGCTTCAGACTCGGCGCGGTCCATCCGCAGCACGGCAGGGCGGCTCTCGGCCTGGGGGCTCGTGTAGAGCGCGGCGAGGGCGTCGCCCGAGGTATCGATCACCAGCCGGGTCCGTTGCCCGGCCAAGGCGCGTGTCAGACGTTGCGGAAAATCGGCAGGCACGCCCGGCGGCTGGCTTCCGCTCAACACCATCCATCCGCCGGCTGGCGCCGCTTCGACAATGGCATCAAGCGCAGATTGCACGGTTGTATCCTCCCACTCCGGTCCGGGGAGGACGAAGCGAAACTGCTGCCCATCGCTGCTATCGGTTATCGCAAGGCTTTCGCGGGTGTCGCCTGGAACGTCCAGCCGCCGAACGCGCACCCCTTCAGCTTCAAGCAGCCGGGTAATCCTGTCGCCGGCCGGACCGCCCAGCCCCGCAAGCGCGGTCACCGGACCACCGAGCCGGTGTATCACCCGCGCGACATTGATGCCGCCGCCGCCCGGTTCGATCGTCAGATCCGTAACGCGCAGCTTCGGGCCGGGAATGACATGTGGAACCGACCCTGCCAGATCCAGCGCGGGGTTGAGCGTGACGGTCAGAATGGGCTGCATCGCCACCTCTTTCGCCGGGACGGGCCGAGCCTAGCGCGACCGCCTCCCCGCGAAAAGGGTGAGTTCTCAGAAGGTCACCCGATATGGATCAGGCTGGCGAAGAGCCGCGGGTCCAGGCTGTCGGCCGCGAATGTCGGACCCTGGGTCAGCACGCTCACCGCATCGTGGCTATGCAGGCTTTCCTGATGACTGGCCACGACCCGGAAATCGCCGATGCGTGGGTCGCGGGTCAGCCCCTCGCAAAAGAGCCGAGCGGCATCTTCGACGAAGATGGGGTTGGCGGCATTGAGTTCCGCGAAGGCCTGCTCATCCTCGCGCTTGACCATGACTTGCGTCTCGGTCGGCACGGCGGCACGGCAGATCTCGATCAGATCCTCGAACCACAGCGTCTCTCCCGGCAGCAACTCGACCGAGATGCGCGCGACCGAGCGCTGCGAATGCGGCGTGGCGAGCTGGCCGCGACCGGCGCGCGCATGTTCGCTGAGCTCGAGCGAGCAAGGGCAGGTCGAGGAGTAGACATAGTCGAGGTGCAGAAAGCGGCGCCGCGCCCCGGCCCTGTCCACCAGTTCCAGCGAAATGTCGTAATACTGCCACCCGGACAAGCCCGACCGCAGGCTTTCCACCCGCATCGGGAACGAGAACCGCATCTGGATCCGGGCGTCGAAGCTTTCCAGATCGGCCTTGTAGTCATCGAGCGCGGCCTCGATCACCTTCAGGCTGAAGCGCTTCTCGGCGTGCAGGTAGAAGCTGCGCATGATCCGGCTCATGTTGATGCCCTTCTTGTCGGCATCCAGGCTGACCGTCCCGGTCACCGATGTCTCAAGCATCACATCGCCCTGCCCCGCACTGTCCGACGCGCGCGTTCGGAACCGAATGGGAAGTCGAAAGTTGGAAATACCAACGTGCTGTATTGGCGCGCGGGCCCCGCGGATCAGGCTGGCCGGACCGTTCTGCAGATCCGGCAGGCTCCGGCGATACGCGGTATCGACTTCGAACTCGGTCGGATAGTCGCGCGAGAGCAGCGGATATGCAGGGTCGGGAAGGCCGGGGATGAGCCGCCGCAGCGCCGGATCCAACGCCGCGATTTCATCATCCGAAGCGCGGCCGGCCCAGGTGCGCAGCACTTCAAGCGCCGCTTCGGCCTCGGATCGGGCAGGTTCACGGTCTGCGGGCGGGAAGTGAATGTTCATGACGTCCCCTGTGTCTTTCAAGCGGGACCGCGGCAGGACGAACGCGCAGGTCGCCCCTGCCGCGTACTCCTCTCTGGTCGAAATGTCTACGCCGGTGATCGACGAGCGGATCACTTGAAAGCGCCACAATCATTGCGGGAGACGACGTTTGTGCCGCGCATTCACCGATGTGGAAGTTCAGCGCAACTCGTGCAGATGGGTGTTCCATCGACCGGACGCAACGGTGCCGATCTGTTGGCGGACGCGCCGTATCGTCGCAAGATCAGGTCTGGAAAGCGGTGTAAGCAGGCGCAGCCCGCAAAGCCCGACACGACACCACCGAACCGTCGCCGCGAGGCGCCGGTTGCCCAGATCAAGGGTGAGCACTTCGCCCGGATCGAAGACCGGCTCCAACCGCAATCGAGCGCCGCCAGAGCTGACATTGACAATCACAGCCTGCATCCGCTCGCTTCCGTGAAACACGGTGACCGGATATTCGCAGGGCCAGCGCATCTCGCCGTACCGCATGGGCCTGCCTTTCCTTTGCTCTTCCCCAGTTCTGGCGCAGATGCGTTATGGCAGGGTTAACCGGGACGGAATTTTCACGCACGCGCGGCCTCTTGCAGCACCCGGCACCCCCTCCCACATATGGATCGAGGCCCGAGGGGTTGGCGGCGCTGAGTGACAGGCCGCAGACTGGAGAGGGTGCTTGAAAAGGAGAGAGACGATGAATCTTGAGAAATTCACCGAGCGGGCGCGGGGCTTTCTGCAGGCGGCACAGACGATCGCGATGCGCGAGGGGCACCAGCGGCTGACCGCCGAACATCTGCTCAAGGCGCTGATGGATGACGATCAGGGCATGGCCGCGAACCTTATCCGCAGGGCGGGTGGCGCACCGGATCGCGTGGCTCAGGCCGCGGAACTGGCGGTCGGCAAGCAGCCGAAGGTCTCGGGAGATACCGGCCAGCCCTATGTGGATCAGTCACTGGTGCGCGTGCTCGATGAAGCGCAGAAGATCGCCCAGAAAGCCGGTGACAGCTTCGTGCCGGTCGAGCGGATCCTCATGGCGCTGGCAATGGTGAAATCGCCTGCGCGCGAGGCGCTGGAGGCCGGCGCGGTCAACGCCCAGGCACTGAACGCCGCCATCAACGACATCCGCAAGGGCCGCACCGCCGACAGCGCCAGCGCCGAGGACAGCTACGAGGCGCTGAAGAAATACGCCCGCGATCTGACCGAAGCGGCGCGCGAGGGCAAGATCGACCCGATCATCGGCCGCGACGAGGAAATCCGCCGCGCCATGCAGGTGCTTTCGCGCCGCACCAAGAACAACCCCGTCCTGATCGGCGAGCCCGGCGTCGGCAAGACCGCCATCGCCGAGGGTCTGGCGCTGCGCATCGTCAATGGCGATGTGCCGGAAAGCCTGCAGGACAAGAAGCTGATGGCGCTTGATATGGGCGCGCTGATTGCCGGGGCGAAGTATCGCGGCGAGTTCGAGGAACGGTTGAAGGCCGTCCTGAACGAGGTCACCGCGGCCGCCGGCGAGATCATCCTTTTCATCGACGAGATGCATACGCTGGTCGGTGCGGGCAAATCCGAAGGTGCGATGGACGCTGCTAACCTCATCAAGCCGGCGCTGGCACGGGGCGAGTTGCACTGCGTCGGGGCGACGACACTCGACGAATACCGCAAGCATGTCGAAAAGGACGCGGCACTGGCCCGTCGTTTCCAACCCGTGTTCATCAGCGAACCGACGGTCGAGGACACCATTTCGATCCTGCGCGGCATCAAGGAGAAGTATGAGCTTCACCACGGTGTGCGCATCGCCGACTCCGCACTGGTCGCCGCGGCGACGCTGAGCCATCGCTACATCACCGACCGTTTCCTGCCCGACAAGGCCATCGACCTGATGGACGAGGCGGCGAGCCGGCTCAGGATGCAGATCGACAGCAAGCCCGAGGAACTCGATGCGCTGGACCGCGAGATCCTGCAGAAGCAGATCGAGTCCGAGGCGCTGAAGAAGGAAGACGACGCAGCCTCGAAGGACCGTCTGGTCAAGATCGAGGCGGAACTGTCCGAACTGCAACAGAAATCCTCGGAGATGACCGCGCAGTGGCAGGCAGAACGCGACCGGCTGGAAGCTGCGCGCGATCTGAAAGAACAACTCGACAAGGCCCGCGCCGAGCTTGACCAGGCCAAGCGGCAGGGCGATTTCGGCAAGGCCGGCGAGTTGCAATACGGCCGCATCCCCGAAATCGAGCGCCAACTGGCCGAGGCTGAGGCGCGCGAGGCCGAAAAGATGGTCGGCGACGCGGTGCGCCCCGAGCAGATCGCCGAGGTGGTCGAGCGCTGGACCGGCATTCCCACCACCAAGATGCTCGAGGGTGAGCGCGACAAGCTTCTGCGGATGGAAGAGGGGCTGCACAAGCGGGTCATCGGCCAGCACCAGGCCGTCCGCGCCGTGGCAAATGCCGTCCGTCGCGCGCGCGCCGGGCTCAATGACGAAGGCCGCCCGCTGGGCTCGTTCCTGTTCCTCGGTCCGACCGGCGTGGGCAAGACCGAGCTCACGAAGGCCGTCGCGGAGTTCCTGTTCGACGACGACAGCGCCATGGTCCGCATCGACATGTCCGAGTTCATGGAGAAACACGCCGTCGCCCGGCTGATCGGCGCCCCCCCGGGCTATGTCGGCTACGAGGAGGGCGGCGTCCTGACCGAAGCGGTACGGCGCCGGCCCTATCAGGTGGTGCTTTTCGACGAGGTCGAGAAGGCGCATCCGGATGTCTTCAACGTGCTCCTTCAGGTGCTCGACGATGGCGTCCTGACCGACAGTCACGGCCGCACGGTGGATTTCAAGCAGACGCTGATCGTGTTGACCTCGAACCTGGGCAGCCAGGCGCTGAGCCAGATGCCCGACGGCGCCGACCCGACCGAGGCGCGGGCGCAGGTGATGGAAGCGGTCCGCGCCCATTTCCGGCCCGAATTCCTGAACCGGCTTGACGAGACGGTCATCTTCGACCGCCTGGGCCGCCAGGACATGGACGGCATCGTCGACATCCAGCTGGATCGCCTGATGAAACGGCTCGCCGGGCGCAAGATCGCGCTGGAACTCGACGAGGCGGCGCGGAAGTGGCTGGCCGACAAGGGGTATGACCCAGTCTATGGGGCGCGACCGCTCAAGCGCGTCATCCAGCGGCACCTGCAGGACCCGTTGGCGCAGATGCTCCTGTCGGGCGAGGTGCTGGACGGCACGACCGTGCCGGTCAGCGCCGGCCCCGAAGGCCTGATCATCGCCGGTCGTGTCCATGGCGACGAAGATCAGGTGCCGCCCCGCATGCAGGTTGTCCACTAAGCGCCGGATCGACGCGAGGTTTGCCTCACTGCCGGCAACACCGGCGGCCTGAACCACGAAAAAGGGAGTGCCCGGATTTGGGCACTCCCTGACGATTGTGATCCGAGAGTTAATGTTCGCTCGCGCGGGCGGCGCCGAAGACTACCCTCACCCGCTGACTCAATACCTGCTGTTCCCGTTTGACCGTCATGTCCGGTCGAACGCAATACTGTGATGTCGCGTTCGACCGCGTTTCATCCCTGTTCCGAATCGGATCGCCTTGACCTTCCCGCAGCCGGAAGCCCCATATCAGTCTGACCGGCCGCAAGCAGCGGCATGAAAACCGATAGGGAGTTACCGATGACGAACACAGGAAAGACGGCAGCGGCGGTCGCGCTGATCGGGCTTCTGGCCGCGGGTGGCTGGGCGGCGATGGTGATGGCCGGTTCTCACGGGCAGGGTCACGGCCATGCACATGGGCAGCACAGCCACACCGATCATGCCGCGGCGGCGCCTGAGGATGCGCCCGCCTCGACCCGTGCCTTCATGGAAGCGAACGCACGCATGCATCAGGACATGGACATAGCGTTTACTGGCGATGCCGATGTCGACTTCGCGCGCGGCATGATCCCGCATCATGAAGGGGCGATCGCCATGGCCAAGGTGGTACTGGAACATGGCCAGGACCCCCAGATCCGAGCGCTTGCCGAGGAGATCATCGCCGCGCAGGAAGCCGAGATTGCCTTTCTGCGCGACTGGTTGGCCGAGCAGGGAAAGTAGAGCGCGGCGCTCGGCGGCAATGCTCGTCAGCCAAAAGGCCGCCGAGCGACGATGTTCCACATGCGTGGACGGGTTCATGGATCCCGGCTTGCTGTTCGGCGAACCGGTCGTGCTGCGCATCGGCGAGGCCTGGGTCGATCGTATTCCTGCGACGGTCCAACCTTGTACAAATCTGCAAGCATCTACTCATAAGGGAAATTCGGCGACGTTAACCTTAGTGAAACCTTTGCGGCGCGTGCCTTTCGCGCCGCGGCTCAGCCCGTGTGATGGGCTTGAGCCGCCGACGTCAGGACGCGGTCATCTCCAGATAGCTGCGGCCGGCACGGGTGCCGGTAAAGCGCATCGGCCACTTCCAATAGGAGAGGTAGTGGCGACCAGCGTGCAGGGCCGCCGCCCTCGCCGGGCACCCCTGCCGCGTCTGTTGTCTGATTGGAACGTGTACAGGCCTTGGCAAGTCAACCTTGCAGTAGAAATCCGATGATCCTCTCAGCCGCCTCTTCGGGCGTCGTGTTCACGGTGCTGATCGTGATCTCGGGCGCTTCAGGGGGTTCATAGGGGCTGTCGATGCCGGTGAAGTTCTTCAGGCTGCCCGCGCGGGCCTTTCGGTAAAGGCCTTTGACGTCGCGTGCCTCGGCGACCTCGAGCGGCGTGTCGATGAAGACCTCGATGAACTCTCCCTCGGGCATCATCTCGCGCACCATGCGCCGCTCCGCGCGGAAGGGCGAAATGAAGGCGGTCAGGACGATCAGGCCGGCATCGGACATCAGCCGCGCCACCTCGCCCACGCGGCGGATGTTCTCCACCCGGTCGGCATCCGCAAACCCCAGATCCCGGTTCAGCCCGTGCCGAACGTTGTCCCCGTCCAGCAGGAAAGAATGCCGCCCCATCGCGTAGAGCTTTTTCTCGACAAGGTTCGCAATCGTCGACTTGCCCGACCCGGAGAGGCCGGTGAACCACACCACCCGCGCCTTCTGCCCCTTCTGAGCGGCATGGGCATCGCGGTCGATCTCGATCGCCTGCCAGTGGATGTTCTGGCTCCGGCGCAGGGCGAAGTGGATCATCCCCGCAGCGACGGTCGCGTTCGTCATCCGGTCGATCAGGATGAAGCCGCCAAGGTCGGGATTGGCCGCGTAGGGCTCGAACGGGATCGGCCTGTCGGTCGATATGTTGCACACACCGATGGCATTCAGCCCGAGCGTCCGCAAGGCCAGGTGATCCAGCGTGTTCACGTTGATCTCGTATTTCGGCTCGGTCACGGACGCGGTGACCGTTTGCGTCCCCAGTTTCAGCAGATAGGGTCGGCCCGGCAGCATCTCGGCTTCGTCCATCCACACGAGCGTGCATTCGAACTGGTCGGCGACCTCGCAGGGTGCGTCGGACTGGACGATGACGTCTCCCCGGGAGCAGTCGATTTCATCGTCGAATGTCAGCGTCACCGACTGCCCGGCGACGGCCTGGTCCAGATCGCCGCCCAGGGTCACGATCGATTTGACGCGCGAGGTCTTGCCTGACGGCAAGACCCGGATCGGATCGCCCGGCCGGACGGCTCCGGCTGCGATCTGACCGGCGAAACCGCGGAATGCGTGGTTGGGACGGTTCACCCACTGCACCGCCATGCGGAACGCATGATCCTGCATCCGCGCCTCGCTCAATGGCGCGGTTTCCAGATGCGCCAGAAGCGCCGGGCCTTCGTACCAGGGCATGTGGGCGCTCGGGGTGACGATGTTGTCCCCCTTCAGCCCCGAGATCGGGACGGGCAGGAAATCCTCCATGCCGATAAGATGGGCGAAGTGGGTGTAATCGCGAACGATCTCCTGGAAGCGCTCGGCCGAATAATCGACGAGGTCCATCTTGTTTACCGCCAGCACCACGTTGCGGATGCCCAGCAGATGGACAAGGTAGCTGTGCCGACGGGTTTGCGTCAGAACGCCTTGACGCGCATCGACGAGGATCACGGCAAGGTCCGCGGTCGAGGCGCCGGTCACCATGTTGCGCGTATACTGTTCGTGCCCGGGGGTATCGGCGACGATGAACTTGCGCTTGTCGGTGGCGAAGAAGCGATAAGCCACGTCGATGGTGATGCCCTGCTCACGCTCGGCGGCAAGGCCGTCGACCAAAAGGGCGAAGTCGATCTCGCCGCCCTGGGTGCCGACGGATTTGCTGTCGCGCTCGAGCGAGGCCAGTTGATCCTCGAAGATCATCTTGCTGTCGTAGAGCAGCCGGCCGATCAGAGTCGATTTGCCATCGTCGACCGAACCGCAGGTGATGAAGCGCAGCATCGTCTTGTGCTGGTGGGCTTCAAGATAGGCGTCGATATCCTCGGCGATCAGGCGGTCGGCGACATAGGCCGGGTCGCGGGGTGTCAGGTCGGCGCTCATCAGAAGTATCCTTCCTGCTTCTTCTTCTCCATGCTGGCGGCCTGATCGTGGTCGATCGCGCGCCCCTGGCGTTCGGAAGTGGTGGTCAGAAGCATTTCCTGGATCACCGCGGGCAAGGTGGCGGCGGAGGATTCAACCGCGCCGGTCAGCGGATAGCACCCCAGGGTCCGGAAGCGGATCGACCGCATCTGCGGCACCTCGCCCGGATGCAGCGGGAAGCGCGCGTCATCCACCATCAGCAGAAGCCCGCTGCGTTCGACCACGGGGCGCGGTTCGGCAAAATAGAGCGGCACGATCTCAATCCGTTCCAGGTGAATGTACTGCCAGATGTCCAACTCGGTCCAGTTCGAGAGGGGGAAGACGCGGATCGACTCGCCCTTGGACTTGCGGGTGTTGTAAAGCTTCCAGAGTTCGGGGCGCTGGTTCTTCGGATCCCAGCGGTGATTGGCCGACCGGAACGAAAAGACACGCTCTTTGGCGCGGGATTTCTCCTCGTCGCGGCGGGCGCCGCCGAAGGCGACGTCGAAAGCGTGGGCCGTCAGCGCCTGTTTCAGGCCGTCGGTCTTCCACATGTCGGTATGCAGGCTGCCGTGATCGAAGGGGTTGATCCCCTGCGCGAGGGCTTCGGGATTGCGATGCACGATCAGCTCCATCCCGGCCTCGCGGGCCGCCCGGTCGCGCAGGTCGTACATGGCGCGGAATTTCCAGGTGGTGTCCACATGCAGAAGCGGAAAGGGCGGCGGCGCCGGGTAGAAGGCCTTCTTCGCCAGGTGCAGCATGCAGGCGGAATCCTTGCCCACGGAATAGAGCATCACCGGGTTGTCGGCGGTCGCCACGACCTCGCGCAGGATGTGAATGCTCTCGGCCTCGAGCCGTTGTAGATGCGTCAACGTTTGCCGGCTGACGTGCTCGCCCATATCGCTGCTCATTTCGTTTCCTGTCCGCAGGCCCAATCTGGAGGCGAACTCGCAAATTTCCGCGGTGAAGTGAAGGCCCCCAGCGCGGGTTGACGTCACGGGTCCGATACGGGGCGGAAAGTTGCACGCAACAGCAGGCCCGGATGCTCGGCTTTCCGAACATTGGGCGTCACGGTGCTGCGTAGATCCGGATCTCCACCAGAATGTCACGCCGCGCGGCGGCGGCCCGGACGATCGACAGGGCCGGTGGGTGGTCAGGCAGGATCCAGGCGTTCCAGGCCGTGCGGAACGGCGGGAAGTCGCGGATATCCGCCAGCCAGACCTGCGCCATCATCAGCTTCTCGCGCCCCGAGCCATTCTGGTGCAGCTGGCTGTCGAACGCATCGAGGATCTGCCGCGTCTGGTGGACGACATCCCCCGAACAATCGCCGGGCACAAGGCAGGAGGAGAGCAACTGCGCTGACACAGCACCCAGGTGGATCGAGGGCGACCGCGGACCGCTGATCCGGCCGAACCGACGGATCATGCGCGCCGCCCCGCGGTGCGGCAGGCAGTGACCACCACCTCCACCAGCAGATCGGGGCGGTAAAGCTCGCCCGAGACGCAGGTGCGCGCGGGCGGGTTCTCGGCGTCGGCCCATTCGTTCCAGACGGCGTTCATGCCGCTGAAGTAGCGCATGTCCTTCAGCCAGACATGAACCATGAAGATCGATCCCTGATCCTCGCCCATCTCGGAGAGCGCCGCATCCACATTCTTCAGGGCGCCGCGCATCTGGTCCTTGATGTCGCCATCGGTGGTGTCGGACTGCATTCCCGACAGGAAGATCAAATCATCGCTGGCCACGATCTGCGCCTTGCGGGCGCCATCGAGGCTGGTGATATGGCGGCGTTCGAGCATGGCAGGTCCTTTCGCGGCAGCTTCCGTCGTTCCGGGGTGTCGAACCGACCCCGCGCCCGGATGTCAAGCAAGCCCATGACGCGGCGGCGGATCGACCCGGGCTTGCCGCCTGCCCCCGCCATCCCTAGCTTTGGTTGCAGGAGGCCCAGGATGCATCATTTTTCGCTGCTCGATCTTTCGCCCGTCGCCGAAGGCGCAACCGTCGCTCAGGCACTGGCGAACACCACCGACCTCGCGCAACTCGCCGAAGCGCTGGGTTTTCATCGCTACTGGCTGGCCGAGCATCACAACATGCCCGGCATTGCCAGCGCCGCGACCGCCGTCCTGATCGGCCATGTCGCCAATGCCACGCGCCGCATCCGGCTGGGCGCGGGCGGGATCATGCTGCCCAACCACGCGCCCCTGATGGTGGCCGAACAGTTCGGCACGCTGGCGACGCTGCATCCCGACCGGATCGACCTGGGCATCGGGCGGGCGCCCGGAACCGATCAGGCGACCATGCGCGCCTTGCGTCGGCACATGACACAGGACGACCGCTTCCCCGAGGATGTGGCCGAGTTGCTGGGCTATCTGGACGACATGCCCGAGACCGCCGTGGTGCGCGCGATCCCGGGCCTCGGGACGCATGTGCCCGTCTGGATCCTGGGATCGAGCCTTTATGGCGCCCAACTCGCGGCCTATTTCGGCCTGCCCTACGCCTTCGCCTCGCATTTCGCGCCGATGATGCTGGAGCAGGCGCTGGCAGTCTACCGGCAGGATTTCCGGCCGTCGAAATGGCTTGCGCGGCCCTATGCGATGATCGCCGCTGGCGTCTGTGCCGCAGATACCGACGAAGAGGCGCGGCATCTTCGCTCCTCGCAGCTTCTGGCCTTCGCGCGGCTGCGCAGCGGGCGGCCGGGCAAGTTGCCGCGCCCGCAAGACGACCTGTCGCAGGAGGTGCCGCCGCCGGTGATGGCACAGGTCGAGCAGGCGCTGTCCGTCTCGGCCACCGGGTCGCCCGAAACGGTGGAGCGCCAGCTGTCAGCGATCCTGCGGCGCTACCGCCCGGATGAACTGATGATCACCGGAATGATCCACGACCATGCGGCACGGCGCCGGTCGACCACCATCGCGGCCGAGGTACTGGCCACGTTGACCACCCCCGTCGCCGCCTGAGGTCGCGCGCCGGTCAGGTGGTGGCCGCGATGTAATCCGGCACGATCCCCGAAGCGGCGATGAAGCCCTCGGGGTCGTGCCCGGCAAAGAGGCCATGGTCCGCGATCAGGACCGTGCCGAAGCCCGCCGCCCGCCCGCCCAGGATGTCGGTGTGCAGCGTGTCGCCCACCATGGCGACCCGCTGGGGCCGGGTTCCGGGGCGCAGACGCTGGCGGACCGCGTCGAAAGCGTTGCCGAAGGGCTTGCCAAAGAACAGGGGCTCCAGGTCCAGCGCCTCGGCAATTGCATGGGCAAAATGGCCGGGTTCCAGCGACAGGCCCGCCTCACGCGGGGCGACGATATCGGGATTGGCAATGATGAAGGGGCGCGGGCGGTCGCGCAGCGCGGCAACAAGCGCTTGCTGCCGGTCAGGCGTCCATCCCTCGGAGCCGAGGAAGACGAAGCCATCGGCCGTGCGCAACAGGTCCGGCGCGCGATCGAGCGGGCGCAGATCGACGGGAATGTCGTCGAACCCCGCACCCGCGGCGGTGATCGCCGCCCAGACATGCGACCGGGGCCAGCGGGACAAGGCAGCCGCGGCGATGTCGCGGCTGGCGATGACCTCCTCGGCGGTGAAGTCGAAACCGAGCCGGTGATACTTTGCCAGCGCCGCTGTTCGAGGGTGACTGGCGCCGTTGGTCAGCACGATCACCTGACGGCCCGCCTGGCGCATCTGCGCCACGCGTTCGACCGCGCCGGGGATCGCGGTCTCGCCAATGTTCAGCACGCCGAAGGCGTCGAGGACGAAGGCGTCGAAGGCTTCCATGACCGCCGTCAGATCGGCGATGCGCCGGGGTGCGGCGTCGAAGCTGGTCTGCGGCAGGCGGGCGCGCACGGCCTCGTAGCGGGCGAAAGCCTGGGGGGCGCCCCAACCCTTGATGATGGGCCAGGGGTGGCCCGTCTCGACGATGTCGGCCATGGGGGTGCAACTGCCTTGAAATGGATTGGAACGGTCTCGAACCCCAGTTGGAAGAAATCCGCCGCGCTGTCCAGCCGTGAGGGGTCAGCCGGCAGAGGGGGTTGCTAGCTCGGACGTCAGGACGCGGCGCCACCGATGCATCAGGTCGGCACCGCAGCGCGTGGCCTCCATCAGTTCGAACGGGCGCGGGCCGATGGCGGTCACGCCCATGGCGGCCAGGCCGGCGGTGCCGTCGGCGCCGAAGACATGCCCGGCCGAGAAGATCACTAGGTCATCAACCAGCCCGGCCTGCATCAGGCTGGCAGCCAGCCCGCCGCCCCCCTCGCAGAAGATGCGGGTCAGGCCGCGTGCGGCGAGTTGGGCAAGCGCGTCCCTCATCTCCAGCCGACCGAGCGGGTCCGAGCCGCAGTCGATGACTTCAGCCCCAAACCGCCGCCAGGCATTGCGGTTGGCGGCCGAGGGAGCGGGACCGTGCAGCAGCCAGACGGGCGCCTGATCGAGGCTTCGACCCAGACGGGAATTCACCGAAAGACCCAGGCGGCTGTCGGCGACGATACGGACCGGGCGGGCGTCGATGCCCAGATCGCGCACCGTAAGATCGGGATCGTCGGCGCGCGCGGTGCCCGCGCCGATCAGGACGGCGTCGTGATGGGCGCGCATGGCGTGGACGCGGCGGCGCGCCTCGGGTCCGGTGATCCAGCGGCTGGTGCCGGCCGAGGTGGCGATCCGGCCATCAAGGGTGAGCGCGAGTTTCAGTGTGACCCAGGGCCGGCCCTCGCGCAGGCGCATGAGGAAGCCCGCGTTTACCTCGGCGGCTTCCTGCGCGGCGACGCCTTCGGTCAGGGCGATGCCGGCGCGGCGCAACATGTCGTGCCCGCGGCCGGCGACGCGGGGATCGGGGTCGGTGAGTGGCGTGACGACGCGGGCGATCCCGGCGGCGACAAGGGCGGCGGCGCAGGGGGGCGTGCGGCCGTGATGGGCGCAGGGCTCCAGGCTGACATAGGCGGTCGCCCCGCGCGCGCCCTCTCCGGCCTGGTCGAGCGCCACGGTTTCGGCATGCGGACGCCCGCCGGGTTGGGTCCAGCCGCGGCCGAGGATCACGCCGTCGCGGACGATGACGCAGCCGACGGCGGGATTGGGCCAGGCCCGGCCCAGCCCCCGCCGCCCCAGCGCGATGGCCAGCCGCATGAACCGCAGATCGGCGTCCGGCGTCATGGCATTCCTTCCGGCACGGTTTGCGCGCCTAGTCCTCGGGTTGGACCTGGGGGCGCAGTTCGGCGACGAAGCGGTCGAAGTCGTCGGCCGCCTGGAAGTTCTTGTAAACGCTGGCAAAGCGCACATAGGCCACGGTATCGATCCGCGCCAGCGTTTCCATCACGATCTCGCCAATGGTGCGCGAAGGGACATCGGTGTCGCCCAGCGACTCCAGCCTGCGCACGATGCCCGAGAGCATCTGGTCGATGCGTTCGGGCTCGATGGGGCGTTTCTGCATGGCGATGCGGACCGAGCGTTCGAGTTTGTCGCGGTCGAAGGGCTCGCGTTTGCCGGAGCTTTTCACGACAACCAGATCGCGCAGTTGCACGCGTTCATAGGTGGTGAAGCGCCCCCCGCAGGCCGGGCAGAAGCGGCGCCGGCGGATGGCGACGTGGTCTTCGGCGGGGCGCGAGTCCTTCACCTGTGTATCGACATTTCCGCAGAACGGACAGCGCATGACCTCTCCCTTGGCGTCGCGGGGGCATCAACCGCAGCGACTATAGGAAGCATCCAACAGCTTGGGTAGGCTAAAAATTCGACCCCCAGATCATGCAGGCGGGCTGTTGCGATCCTGACTCAGTGGGCATGGGGAGTGGCGCGAAAGAGGCCGCGCGGGAGGGGGGTTAACAGGGGGTTGCGGCGGCGCGCGGGGGGATGGGGTGGATTGCGGGGACGCGGGGTGCGGGGCCTTGTTTTGTTGGGAAAACGCCTGTCACGAAGCGTATGGCAAACGTATGGCAAACGTATGGCAAACGTATGGCAAGCGTATGGCACCACAGAACGTATGACACCTGTCGGACAGGCGTCGGACAGGCGTCGGACAGGCGTTGGACAGGCGCAGGTCTCGCGTGGGACTCCGTGCGGGGCAGTCCCCGGCTGGTTGAGGGTTCGGGGCCATTCGGGCTCTGGCCGGGGTGGGCACGGGGGCGCGCCGCGGCGGGACCGGGCTGGTGGGGCGCGGGGGCCCGATCAGCGACAGGGCCAGGTTGTCGGGTTCGATGAGACCAGATCAGACGCGGACCAGACGCGGACCAGACGGGTGCCTTGGCGCGGCGCTGGGGCGGCGGGGGGGGCGGCGGGGGGGCGCGCGGGTTCAGTCGGCCTCGATACGGCCGTCGCGCAGGTGCAGGCGGCGGTCCATGCGCGCGGCCAGATCGAGGTTGTGCGTGGCGATGAGCGCGGCGAGGCCGGTAGAACGCACGAGCGCCATCAGCACGCCGAAGACCTGATCCGAGGTGCCGGGATCAAGGTTGCCGGTGGGCTCGTCGGCCAGAAGGATCTGCGGCGCGTTGGCCATCGACCGGCAGAAGGCGACGCGCTGCTGCTCGCCGCCCGACAGCGCGGCGGGGCGGTGGTCGGTGCGGTCGGCAAGACCCACCTGCCCCAGCAGGTCACGGGCGCGATCGGCCGCCTTGGCGAAGCTGGTGCCGTTGGCCAGCTGCGGCAGCGCCACGTTTTCCAGTGCGGTGAATTCGGGCAGCAGGTGATGGAACTGGTAGATGAAGCCCACCCGGTTGCGTCGCGCCATCGTGCGGGCATCATCGCCCAGCCGCCCCATGTCCTTCCCGTCGATCAGCACCCGCCCGCCGTCGGCCTTGTCGAGAAGGCCCGCGATATGCAGAAGCGTCGATTTCCCCGCACCCGAGGGGGCGACGAGGGCCACCACCTCGCCGCGCCGGAGCGTCAGATCGGCGCCGGCGAGCACCTTGACCGGCGCTGCCAGCCCGCGGCTGTAGGTCTTCTCGATCGCCTCGAGTTGCAGGATCGGCTCACTCATAGCGCAGGGCCTCGACCGGGTTCATCCGCGCCGCACGGCGGGCGGGAAAGAGCGTCACGATGAAGGACAGCCCCAGCGACAGGCCGACCGCGCGCGCCACGTCCCAGGCCCGCAGTTCCGCCGGCAGCGCGTAGATGCCGCGGATCGACGGGTCCCAGACATCGCCGCCCGAGACATAGTTCACCGCCGCGAAGATCGGATCGATATAGAGGGTGAAGAGCACCCCCAGCACGACCCCGAAGACCGTGCCCAGCACGCCGATGGACGCGCCGCAGATGAAGAAGACGCGCATCACCGAGCCTTCGGTCAGGCCCATCGTGCGCAGGATGCCGATGTCGCGCCCCTTGTTCTTCACCAGCATGATCAGCCCGGAGATGATGTTCATTGCCGCGATCAGCACGAGGATCGAGAGGATCACGAACATCACGTTGTCCTCGATGGTGAGCGCGCGCAGGAAGCCGCCGGCGCTGTCGCGCCAGGTCCAGAGCATCGCCCGTTCGCCCACGGCGCGCAGAAGCGGCACGGTCATCGCCTCCACCCGGTCGGGATCGGCGAGCATCACCTCCAGCTCGTCGGCCACCTCGTCGCGGTTGAAATAGTTCTGCGCCTCGGAAAATGGCATGTAGACGCGGGTGCGGTCGATGTCATAGCGCCCGGCGGTGAAGATGTAGACGACCTCGTAGGCGGAAACCCGAAGCGAGGTGCCGAAGGCGGTCTGCGCCCCGTCGGGCGAGATCAGGCGGATCCGGTCGCCCACCACCACGCCCAGCTCGCGCGCCACGCCCGAGCCGATGGCGATACCCTCCTCGAAGCGGCCGATGTCGCCGCGCGCCTCCTCGGGCGCGGCGACGCGGGGGATGGTCATGAGGTCCGCATGGCGGATGCCGAAGACCTCGACCCCGGCGGAGCGTTCGTCGCGGCTGGCCATGACCTGACCCTTGATCAGCGGCGCCACGCGGGTCACGCCGGGCACCGCCGCCACGCGGTCGGCCATGGCGTCGAAATCCGCGATCACGCGGCTGACGCGACCCTGCGCATCGGCCGTGGGCGAGGCATAGATCGTCACATGCGCATTGGCGCCGAGGATGGTGTCCACGAACTCGGCCCGGAAGCCGGAGCGCACGGCGAGCGTGGCGATCAGCGCGAAGACCGCCAGCGTGATCCCGATGAGCGAGATCCAGGTCATCACGCTGACGCCCCCCTCGGCGCGGCGCGCGCGCAGGTAGCGCCAGGCGATCATCCATTCGAAGGCAGCGAAGGGGCGGGTCTTGCCGGTCATTCTGGGGTCCCGGTTGAAGGCGCGCGCAACCTCTCGCCATTGCGGGGGCGGGTCAAGGGTGGAGGCGGCGCGCGTGCGGCGATCTGTCGGAACGGTGATCCGGGCGGGTCAGAGCGGCTTGCGGTAAACGATGAACGAGGAGCGCGGCACGATCGTGTCGTAGAGCGAGCGAGCGGCACCGTTGTATTCCTGCGTCTGCCAGTAGAGGCGGAAGGCGCCGGCTTTGCGCGCCGCCTCCTCGCAGGCGAGGATCAGCGCGCGGGCGGCGTCGCTGCCGCGGGCGTCTGGATCGACATAGAGATCCTGCAGGTAGCAGATCGGCTGCGTGCTCCAGGTGGAGGCGTGGAAAAGGTAGTTGCAGATCCCGATGACCGTGCCGTCCTTTTCGGCCACGAGGCAGGACATCTCGCTCGTCGGATCGAGGAGGCGCGTCCAGGTGGCGGCGGTCGCCTCCTCGGGGAGCGAGGCGCGGTAGAAGCGCAGGTATCCCGCCCAGAGCCCGCGCCAGGCGGCCTCGTCACGCGGCTCGGCGGGGCGGATGGTCAGCTCAGCGGTGCGGTTCATAGATCGCCTCCAGTCGCGCGACGGCCTCGTCGGGGGTCAGTTCCTCGCTTTCGCCGGTGCGGCGGCTGGTCAGTTCGACCTTGCCCGCCGCCAGACCGCGCGGCCCGACGGTGAGGCGCCAGGGCAGGCCGATCAGGTCCATCGAGGCGAATTTCGCCCCGGCGCGTTCGGCGGTGTCGTCATAGAGCGGATCGAGCCCGCGCGCGCGGAGCGCGGCGTAAAGGCTCTCGCAGGCGGCGTCGGTCGCCGTGTCGCCCTGGCGCAGGTTGACGATGCCGGCGTGGAAGGGGGTCACGCCCTCGGGCCAGATGATGCCGCGCTCGTCGTGGCTGGCCTCGATGATCGCCCCCATAAGGCGGGAGACGCCGATGCCGTGGCTGCCCATGTGGACCGGCACGCGCTCGCCCTTGTCGTTGACGACCACGGCCCCCATCGGTTCGGAATACTTGGTGGCGAAGTAGAAGATCTGCCCGACCTCGATGCCGCGGCCGACCTTGCGATGCGCCTCGGGGACCTCGGCGAAGGCGGTTTCGTCATGCGTCTCGTCGGTGCGGGCGTAGAGCGAGGTGAATTCGTCGCACACCGCCGCCACCGCCGCGCGATCGTCGAAATCGACGGCGCGCGCGCCGAGCTTCAGCCCGGTCACGCGGTCGTCGTAGAAGACCTCGGATTCGCCGGTCTGGGCGAGGACGAGGAACTCATGCGTGTTGTCGCCGCCAATGGGGCCGGAGGCGGCGCGCATCGGGATGGCGGTCAGGCCCATGCGTTCATAGGTGCGCAGGTAGCTGACCATGTGCCGGTTGTAGGCGTGAAGGGCCGCGTCCTTGTCGATGTCGAAATTGTAGCCGTCCTTCATCAGGAACTCGCGCCCGCGCATGACGCCGAAGCGGGGGCGGATCTCGTCGCGGAACTTCCACTGGATGTGGTAGAGCGTGAGCGGCAGGTCCCTGTAGCTGGAGACATGGCTGCGGAAGATGTCGGTGATCATCTCCTCGTTCGTCGGGCCGTAGAGAAGGTCGCGCTTGTGGCGGTCCTGCACGCGCAGCATCTCGGGGCCATAGGCGTCGTAGCGGCCGCTTTCCTGCCAGAGATCGGCGGGCTGGAGCGTCGGCATCAGCAGCGGGATGTGCCCGGCGCGCGCCTGCTCCTCGTGCACGATCGCCTCGATCCGGCGCAGGACGCGGTAGCCGAGCGGCAGCCAGGAGTAGATGCCTGCGGCCTGCTGCTTGATCATGCCGGCGCGCAGCATCAGCCGGTGGCTGACGATCTGCGCCTCGGCGGGCGTTTCCTTCATCACGGGCAGGAAATAGCGGGACAGGCGCATCGGATCCTCTTGGGCAAGGGCTGGACCCGGGTTTAGGCGCTTGCGCGATCCACGGCAAGGGCGGCCCTTGGTGCGCGAAAGGAACGCTTGGGCCCGGCGGTTGCGCGCCCGGTTCAATCCGCCCCCGAATCGCGCTAAGAGGGCGCGAACCCTTCCGACGGAGCCCGGCGCATGAAGTCGCCTTCCACGCCGCCCGCCGCGCCGCCGGCCGCCCCCGCCC
>CAZKSE010000020.1:0-27036 GCA_964555305.1 uncultured Rhodobacter sp.
GGCCGGATCGTGTGGCGCGGGCCGCCGAGGGGTCCGACGCGGCGTGCAAGTTTGCACGCGCTGCGCTCGCGCCGGTTTCCTGTCGCCATCCTTGCAGATTCGCCGGCAGGATGAAAGAAACCGACACAATCATGCCGGGAAATGAAAAGAATATGCGTTTCCTGGGTCGCGCACATTCTGAGGTGCCTTGTGGTGGTTGCGTTCGCGCACCACAGGATGTGGTAGGCGCCGAGGCGGCGGTCATAAGGGCGGGGGTCAGGCAGCCGAGAAAACCGGCAATGCGGGGCCGCGTTCTTCGTCGCGGGCGCGTCGCGCGCCCTTCACCTGCGCCCGGGATTGTTGCATACCCGCGGGCGAAAATATCGAGGGACGATCATGCACGACATCCGCGCGATCCGCGACAATCCGCAGGCTTTCGACGCCGCGCTGGCCCGGCGGGGCCTGTCGCCGATGGCCGAGACGCTGCTGGCGATGGATGCCGAGCGCCGGTCGCGCATCACCGCCGCCGAGACCGCGCAGGCCGAGCAGAACCGCGCCTCGAAAGAGGTGGGGGCGGCGAAGGCGCGCGGCGACGAGGCCGAGTTCGAACGCCTGCGCGCGCTGGTCGCCGAGAAGAAGGCCGAGGTGGCGCGCCTGCACGAGGAAGCCGGGGCCGAGCAGGCGCGGCTGGACGAGATGCTGGCAGGCATCCCCAACCTGCCGCATGACGACGTGCCCGAGGGCGCGGACGAGTCGGACAATGTGGAAATCCGCCGCTGGGGCAATCCGCGCAACTTCGCCTTCACCCCGAAGGAGCATTTCGAGATTGCGGGCGTGGCGCCGGGAATGGACCTGCCGCTGGCGGCGAAGCTGTCGGGGTCGCGCTTCATGGTGCTGAAGGGGGCGGTGGCGCGGCTGCACCGGGCGCTGGCGCAGTTCATGATCGACACGCATGTGACCGAGCATGACCTGTCGGAGACCTGGACCCCCGTACTGGTGCGCGACGAGGCGATGTATGGCACCGGCCAGCTGCCCAAGTTCGCCGAGGACAGCTACCGCACGACCAACGGCTGGTGGCTGATCCCCACCTCGGAAGTGACGCTGACCAACATCCCGGCGGGCGAGATCCTGGAGGAAGGCGCGCTGCCGATGCGGATGACGGCGCATACCCATTGCTTCCGCTCCGAGGCGGGATCGGCGGGCAAGGACACGACCGGCATCCTGCGCCAGCACCAGTTCGAAAAGGTCGAGATGGTGACGATCTGCGCGCCCGAGGCGGCACTGGCCGAACACGAGCGGATGACCGGCTGCGCCGAGGCGATCCTGCAGAAACTGGGCCTGCCGTATCGGACGGTGGTGCTGTGCACCGGCGACATGGGCTTCGGCGCGCAGAAGACCCATGACATCGAGGTCTGGCTGCCGGGGCAGGGGAAGTACCGCGAGATCAGCTCGGTCTCGACCTGCGGGACGTTCCAGGCGCGGCGGATGAATGCGCGTTTCCGTCCGGCAGGCGGCGGCAAGCCCGAATTCGTGGCGACGCTGAATGGCTCGGGCCTGGCGGTGGGGCGCGCGCTGATCGCGGTCCTGGAGAACGGGCAGGAGGCCGACGGCTCAGTGACGCTGCCCGAGGCGTTGTGGCCCTGGCTGGGCGGCAAGCGGCGCATCACGGCCGAGGGCGTGCTGGCCTGAGGCCGGAGGGAGCGGTTGCGACGAGGGGGGCGGCGCCCCCTTTGGCCCCTTGCGGGGCCGTCCCCGCGCGCCGATAGTCGGGGACAGTTGAAGCGGCGCCGTGCGGGCAGGGGGAAGGATGCAGTTCGAACTGACCGAGGCGCAGCGCGCCGTTTTCGATGCGGCTTACCGTTATGCCGAGGCCGAGCTGCACCCGCTGCTGGCGCGGATGGATGACGAGGACTGGTATCCCGACCACCTGATGGCGAAGCTGGGTGCGGACGGCTATTGCGGGCTGACCGTGCCCGAGGCGATGGGCGGCGCGGGGATGGACCTGATGGGCGCGGGGCTGGTGGCCGAGGCCTTCGGCTACTGGAACCTGAACGCCGCCTTTGTCTGGGGCCCGCATGAAAACCTGTGCCTGAACAACATCCTGCGGAACGGCACGCCCGAGCAGCTGGACCGTTTCATCCCCGACCTGTGCGCCGGCCGCAAGGTGGGCGCGCTGGGCCTGACCGAGCCGGGGGCGGGGTCGGATGCGCTGGGCTCGATGGCGATGCGCGCGGTTCGGGATGGCGACGACTATGTGCTGACGGGCCGGAAGATGTTCATCTCGAACGGGCCGGTGGCGGATCTGGTGCTGACCTATGCCAAGACCGCGCCGGAGCTGGGCCCCCGCGGGATCAGCGCCTTCGTGGTGGAGACGGACACCCCCGGCTTTTCGGTCGGGCAGGTGCTCAACAAGATGGGCTGGCGCGGCTGTCCCACGGGCGAGCTGGTCTTCGAGGGGGTGCGGGTGCCGGCGGCGAACCGGCTGGGGCCGGAGAATGGTGGCGTCGGCATCGTGATGAGCGGGCTCGACATCGAGCGCGCGTTTCTGGGCCTGCCCTATATCGGCGCGGCGCAGCGCTGCCTGGACCTGTCGCTGGAGCATGCGGCGACGCGGCGGCAGTTCGGCAAGCCGATCGGCGCGTTCCAGATGGTGCAGGCGATGCTGGCCGAGATGTATGCCGAGATCGAGGCCGCGCGCACCTTCGCCTATCGGGCGCTTTCGGCCTGCGACGGGCTGGCATCGGGCGAGGGCGGGCGCGGGGCGATCCACCAGCTGACGGCGGCCTCGGTCCTGTTCGGTGCCGAGATGATCGCGCGCGTCACCGACAAGGCGGTGCAGATCCACGGCGGGTCCGGTTTTGTCTGGGAGACCGAGGTCAACCGGCATTACCGCAACGCCAGGATCGCCTCGATCGGGGGCGGCACGGCCGAGGTGCGCAAGCTGATCATTGCCGAGGAGCTGTTTCGCGCCCGGGGCCTGTCGCTGACGTGACGGGGGCGCGCGGCTCGCCCCCATCGAGGGGGCTCGCCGCGCCGGGGGCCTCCCGCCCCCGTCATGGCCCTGCGGGCCATTCCCCCGGGGCAGGGGTCAGGCGCCGCGGATGAAGGCCGCGGCCCGCTCGCCGATCATGATCGTGGGGGCGTTGGTATTGCCCGAAACCAGCGTCGGCATGACGCTGGCATCGGCCACGCGCAGGCCCGTGAGCCCGTGCACGCGCAGTTGCGGGTCGGTCACCGCCATCGGATCGCGGCCCATGCGGCAGGTGCCGGCGGGGTGGTAGATCGTGTCGGCGCGGGCGCGGATATCGGCCTCGAGCGCGGCGTCGCTGCCGTCATGGCCGTAGAACTGCTGCCCGCGCCAGGGGGCGAGGGGCGGGGCTTGCAGGATCGCCGCCATCATCCGGGCGCCGCGCATCAGGGGCGGCAGGTCGCGCGGGTCGGAGAGGTAGCGCGGATCGATGCGCGGCGGGCTGGAGGGGCGGGCGTCGCGCAGGCCGACGCTGCCGCGTGAATGAGGGCGCAGCAGGCAGACATGGCAGGACCAGCCATCCGCCCAGTGCAGGCGGCGCAGGTGATTGTCCACGATGCCGATGACGAAATGCAGTTGCAGGTCCGGCCGGTCCAGCGCGGGGTCCGAGCGCAGGAAGGCCGCGCCCTCGGCCATGGGGGAAGCGAAGAGGCCCGCGCCGCTGCGCCGCCAGTCGAGCCCGGCGCGCGCCAGCCGCATGAGCCCGGCGGGGTTCAGCCCGATCACGTCCTTCAGCGGCGAGCGATAGGCGAGGATGTAGTCCAGATGGTCCTGAAGATTCGCGCCGACGCCGGGGAGCGCGTGGCGGACGGGGACGGAGTGGGCGCGCAACTCCTCCTCGGGGCCGATGCCGGAGAGCATCAGGATCTGCGGCGAGCCGAAGGCGCCGGCGGTGAGGATGACCTCGCGCCGCGCGCGCAGCTGGCGCGTGCCGCGGCGCGTCGCCACCTCGAGCCCGGTGGCGCGGCCGTCCTGGAGCGTGATCCGGTTGACGCGGGTGCGGGTCAGGACGGTCAGGTTGGGGCGGGCGAGGACCGGGTGCAAATAGGCCGCGGCCGCCGAGCAGCGCTCGCCCTTGCGCGGGCCGTCGAAGAATTGCGTGACCTGATAAAGGCCCGCCCCCTCCTGCGCGGGGCCGTTGAAATCCGGGTTGCCGGGGATCTGGCAGGCGGCGCAGGCGTCAACGAAGGCGCCGGTGATCGGCCGGGGATCGGACTGGTCGGCAACCTGCAGCGGCCCGTCGCCGCCATGAAAGGGCCCGGCGCCGCGCAGGTTGCGTTCGGCGCGCAGGAAATGCGGCAGGCAGGCGTCCCATTCCCAGCCCTCGGCCCCCGCCTCGGCCCAGGCGTCGTAATCCTGTGGCTGGCCGCGGATATAGAGCATCGCGTTGATCGCCGACGAGCCGCCCAGCCCGCGGCCCCGGGGCTGAAACCCGCGCCGCCCGCCCAGCCCCGGTTGCGGCTCGGTCGTGAAGGCCCAGTTGTTGATCTTTGGCCGGCCGGAGACCATTGCCGCCACCATCGCCGGGGCGCGGATCATGAATCCCGTCCCGCTGCCGCCGGCCTCGATCAGGCCGACGCTGACCGCGGGATCTTCGGAGAGCCGCGCGGCCAGCACACAGCCCGCCGATCCCCCGCCCGCGATCAGATAGTCGAATTCCATCGCCACCTTCACCCTTGCAGAAGCGTCCGCGCCGCAGCCGGGGCGCGCGCGCCCAACCGCCGCCTCAGCCGAAACCTGCGGCCAGGCGGATCTCACCGACCCTCAGACCGCGCCAGTTGCGCAGGGGCCCACCCAGCCGCTTCAGCGCCGCCGGATGGCCGGCATCCAGCACCCCCTCGCGCGCCAGAAGGGCGGTGATCGCCGCCTCGGCCGCGCGGGTGCCGCCATCGGCGATCTTCAGCGCGATGCCGCGCCCGCTGCCGGGCAGGATCGCAACGAAGACGGCCTCGGCGCCGGTCTTGATCGCCACGCCATCCATTGCGCGCATCAGTTCCGTGCAGGCCCGCCCTTCGCCCGCGACCATCTCGGGGTGGCGCGCCATCGCGCTGCGCAGCCGCACCATGGCAAGGGCGCGGGCGTCGCCCTCCTCGGTCGCGGCGGCAAAGCGCGCCATCGCCGTTGCGAGTCCCTGCAGCGAGCAGGCGAAATTCGGGGCGGAGCAGCCGTCGATCCCCCAGCCGGGACTTTCCGCGCCGGTGACTTCTTCAAAGGCGGCACGGACGGCGCGCTGAACGGGGTGGTCCAGTTCCACATATTCCGGCCCGGCGCGCAGATGCCGGGAGAGCATCAGGAACCCCGCGTGCTTGCCCGAGCAGTTGTTGTGCAGCTGGCAGGGCGCTTCGTGCGCGCGGATCAGGCGCTCCAGTTCGGGGCGATCGGCGGGCTCGTGCGCGCCGCAGCGCAGATCGGCCTCGCCCAGCTCCAGATCCGACAGCCAGCGTGCCACCGTGCCGACATGCGCCGCCCCCCCCTGGTGCGAGGCGCAGGCCAGCGCCAGTTGCGCATCGCTCAACCCGTCCCCCGCGCCCGATTCCAGAAGCGGCAGCGCCTGGATCATCTTGCAGCTCGACCGCGGATAGATCACCGCCGCGGGATTGCCCCAGGCGTCGATCACGCCCCCGTTGGCGTCGCAGATCACCGCATGGCCGCGGTGCTGGCTTTCCAGCCGCCCGCCGCGCCATAGCTCGACCATCGGCACCGCGCCCTGCGCGACATCCACCGCGGTCGTTTGCACCCCCATCCAAGCCTCCTCACGCTCTTGCGATTTTCCGCGCAGAGGGGTTTCTCTGCCCGCCGGAATCGCGTTAAGAGGAAGGCTATCGGGCAAAGCCCGGCGGCGCCAGACCCGATGCGTGCAGGACGCGCTTCAAGGGATCGGACGACCGGCGGGGAAGCGAGTGTCGGAGGCTGAAGAGCACATGACGGGATGGATCAGGGGCATCGCGGTCGCCGGGCTGGCGCTGGCCGCGGCAACGGGTGTCGGTAGCACGGCGGCGATGGCGCAGGAATCGTCGAACCGGGTCGCGGTGGAAACGGCGTGGAGCGTCTTCGTCGACGGTGATCCGCGCGAATGCTGGGTCGTTTCGGCGCCGACCGAGACGGTGAATACCCGCGACGGGCAGACGGTATCGGTGCGGCGGGGCGATATCCTGCTGTTCGTGACCTATCGCCAGGGCGAAAGCGCGGGCGAGGTGTCGTTCACCGGCGGCTATCCGTTCGCCGACGGCTCGACGGTGTCGATCCAGATCGGCGACGATCGGTTCGAACTGTTCACCGACAGCGGCACCCCGCAATGGGCCTGGGCGGCCTCGCCCGAGGAGGATGCGCGCATCCTGGCGGCGCTGCGCCGCGGGACCAATGCGGTGCTCACCGCGCGCTCGAGCCGCGGCACGAATACCCGCGATACGTTCTCGCTCTTCGGGGTGACGGCGGCGACGGACGAAGCGCAGCGCCGCTGCGCCAGCTGAGCCCCCCGCGCCAGCTGAACGCCGCTTGAAACAGCTTTGAAGCCGCTGGTCTGTTCAGACCGGCGGCTTTCACCTATATGTGCCCGATGTTTCCGGAGACTGCCATGACCGCCCCGACGCCAACCGCGACGCCCACCGCCCCGATCACGCAGGACGTGCTGACCCTGCCGCGCCGCGCGGCCGAGGGCAAGCCGAACCTGATCGGCCTGACCCGCCCGCAGCTGCGCGAGGCGCTGATCGCCGCCGGCACCCCCGCCGGCCAGGCGCGGATGCGCGAGGGGCAGGTCTGGCAATGGCTCTATCACTGGGGCGTGCGCGACTTTGCGGCGATGACGAACCTGTCGAAAGCCTATCGCGCGCTTCTGGCCGAGCATTTCGAGATCCGCCTGCCCGAGATCGTCACCCGGCAGGTCTCGGGCGACGGGACGCGCAAGTATCTGCTGCGCATCAGCGGCGGGCACGAGGTCGAAACCGTCTACATCCCCGAGGAAGGGCGCGGCACGCTCTGCATCTCGTCGCAGGTGGGCTGCACGCTGACCTGTTCGTTCTGCCATACCGGCACGCAGAAGCTGGTGCGCAACCTGACCGCCGCCGAGATCGTCGGTCAGGTGATGATCGCCCGCGACGATCTGGAGGAATGGCCGGTGCCCGGCGCGCCCCGGCGCGAGGATCGGCGGATCACCAATGTCGTCCTGATGGGCATGGGTGAGCCGCTCTACAACTTCGAGAATGTGCGCGACGCGATGAAGGTGGTGATGGATGGCGAGGGGATCAGCCTCTCCCGCCGGCGGATCACGCTCTCGACCAGCGGGGTCGTGCCCGAGATCGCCCGCACGGCCGAGGAGATCGGCTGCCTGCTGGCCGTCAGCTTCCATGCCACCACGGATGCGGTGCGCGACCGTCTGGTGCCGATCAACAAGAAGTGGAACCTCCAGACGCTGCTGGCGGCGCTGCGCGACTACCCGCGGCTGTCGAACAGCGAGCGGATCACATTTGAATACGTGATGCTCAAGGGCATCCCCGCCAAGATCAACCTGATCCCGTTCAACGAATGGCCCGGCGCGCCCTACGAGCGTTCGGACTGGGCGCGGATCGAGGCGTTTGCCGACATCGTCCACAAGGCCGGCTACGCCAGCCCCATCCGCACCCCGCGCGGTGAGGATATCATGGCCGCCTGCGGTCAGCTGAAATCCGCCACCGAACGCGCCCGCCGCCCGGCCGCGCAGATCGCGGCCGAAGCGGGCCTCTGACAGGGCCCGGGTCCGCGCGGCTGTCTGATGCGCGCGGACCTTGCCGACTCTGGCCGATGACAGGCGTTGGGCCGCCGTCGCCCCTGTTCCTTCGCCGCCTGACCTGCGACAATCCCTGCCGAATGGGGGCTGCGGAAACCCTGTCCGCGGCCACGCCGCGCTCCATCCGAGCCGCGCGCGCCCCGAGCGAAGGAGTGTGCCTGTCCCGTGCAGAGCGCAGAGACCATCCCGCCGCCCGCCGGCCGTCTGCTGACGCTGGATGCGACCCGCGCGGTCGCGCTGATCGGCGTGCTGGCGGTCAACATGCTGACCATCGCCGGGCTGACCTACCTCACGCCCGAGATGCGCGCGGCGATCCACGGCCCCGCCGACCGCGCCGTCGCCTATGCCGTCGCGGTCCTGCTGGAAGGCAAGGCGCGCTCGGCCTTCTCGTTCATGTTCGGCGTCAGTTTCGCGCTGCTGATCGGCCGGCTGAAGGCGCGCGGCGAGCCCTGGGTGGCGATCTACCTGCGCCGCATCGCGATTCTTCTGGGCTTCGGGCTTCTCAACGCGGCCTTCTTCTTCTGGGGCGATATTCTCACCACCTACGCGGTTCTGGGCCTGATGCTGCCCCTGGCCGCGCGCCTGCCGCTGAAGGGGATCCTTGCGCTGGGCGCGGCGCTTCTGGTGCTGCCGCCGGTGATCGTGGCGCTTCTCGGCGGCACGCCGCCCCTGCCGCTTTCCGAGGATCAGCTGCCCAGCCTGCGCGCCTTCGCCCATCCCAATCCGGCGGTGACGGTCGCGCATAACTGGGCGCTTTTCACCGGCGCCGCGGGCGAGGGGGCCGGCCTGGAGCTGCGCCTGATCCGCTATTCGGAACTGGCGGCGCTGTTTCTCTTCGGGCTGGCGGCGGGGGTGTCGAACCTGCCCGCGCGGCTCGCTGAATGCCGTCCGTGGCTTTTGCCGCTGGGCTGGGGGCTGGTCCTCGGCGGGTTGGGGATGGAGGCATTGCGCGCGACCGGCCAGTATCTGGTTCCGGAAGGGCTGCTTCTGCAGATCGGCGATGCGCTGGTCGGTATGGGCTATGTGGCGCTGGTCGCGCTCTGGCTCGATGGAGCGCGCGGCGCCTGGGCGCGGTCCTGGCTGGCGCCCCTGGGCGCGATGGCGTTGACCGGCTACCTGATGGGCGGCCTTCTGGGGCAGATGGTCTTCTACGGCTGGGGGTTGGGCCAGATCGGCCGACACGGCACGCTGACGGTGATGCTGATCGCCGCGGCGATCTTCATGCTGCTCATGGTCTTCGCGCGCCTCTGGTTGGGCCGCTTCCGGCAGGGGCCGTGGGAATGGATCTGGCGCAGCCTGACGCGGCTGAAGCGCCAACCCCTGCGCCGGCGCTAGACGAAGCCGCGATCAAGCGCGGCCTCGACCCGCGCGGCCATCTCGGCGCTGCCGCCGGGCATCCCGCGGGCAAACAGCCGGCACACGTTGCGCCCCATGATCCGGGCGATCGTCCCATCGTCGAACCCGGCGTGGCGCAGCGTCGCGGTCAGCACGTCCAGCTCGTCCGCAGCGATCTGCGTGGCCACCGAGCCGTCGAAATCGGAGCCCAGCGCCACATGATCGCCGGCCGGCAGCCCGCGGGCCTCGGCCATCTCCATGACATAGGCCATGACCCGCGCGATATTGGCCACCCCTTCGCCCACGGCATGGCCCCAATAGCCCACGCCCACCACGCCGCCGCTGTCCAGAACCGCCCGCAGCGCATCGTCCGACAGGTTGCGGTCGGGCCGGCAGATGCCCTCGCAGACCGCGCGGACCCCGGTATGGGAGACGATGAAGGGCTTTTGCAGCAGCTCCGCCGCCTCGCGGATCGCCGCTTCGGACGCATGGGCCAGGTCGATGACCATGCCGTGCTCCTCGGCGGCCTGAAGCGCGGTGCGGCCGGCGGGGGTCAGGCCGTAGCGCTTGCAGCCTTCGGACGAGCCGCAGAGCGGGTTGTCGAACCGGTGCACCGGGGCAAAGACGCGCAGCCCGCGGTCGTAGAGCGCACGGATCTCGGCCGCGACGACGCCAGGGTCGGGGTCGTACTGGCCGACCCAATGCCCGCCCTCAAGCGCCAGCATCCCGCCGATCACCGTCTCCCCGCGCTTGCGGGCCTCGACCAGCGCCAGCAGTTCCGAAGCGTTGAGGATCGGGCGCAGTTCCGGCCCCTCCTGCGTCTTCGAGCGCTGCACGGCGTCCCAGAACAGGTCCATCTGGTGAAAGGCCCGGCCGCGCGTGCTGCGCACCGGCCGGCCCTGCAACGCGGCGAGCCATGCCGCATGATTGGGGTCATCGGCGCTGAGGCACGCGCGCCACGGCAGGTTCACCGGCGAATGCGTGACCATGGCAAAAACCTGCAACGCGGTGTTGCCGGCGTGCAGCCGGGGCAGGTCGGCATGGCCGTACTCCGACCAGGTCAGCAGGTCGCGATCCCATTTCAGGCAATCGGCGTGCAGATCGGCGATGAAAAGCCCCCGATGCAGCGCCCGGTCGGCGGGATCGGGCTGCGGGGCCTCCGGGTCGAGCGCGAAGCGGTTGAGACCGCGATCGACGGCGGCAACGGCCGCGCCGCGCAGGCCCCAGGTCGCGACCGCCGCCGCACCCAGCCCGCCGGCGAGGAGCAGATGTCTACGTCTCATGACCCCTTAACCTAGAGCAGATGGATGGTTTTTGAAGGGTTCTTTCTGCGCGAGGGGCGGCGGGTCCGCCCCCAAGCGGCATGGCGGCGCGGAAAAAACGCCGCACCCGCGCTGCGGGCACTGGACGCCGGGGGCGCCGCGCGTGGTAGTGTGGCGCGCGGCGAAAAGGGGTGCCAGATGACGAGCCGATCACCGATCCGACCTGAAGCCGTTGGCGCGCGCCCGGGCTGCGGCATGGGGCGCTGCAGGGGGCAAGGCTGAGATGCTGCCGGGGATTCTGCTTCTGGCCGTGATCGGCGCGGCCGCCGGCTATGTCGCCACGCGGCTCATGCGCGTCGATGTCGATCTGCCGACCGCTATGGGCATCGGCGTTCTGGGCGCGATCCTTGGCGGGCTGGGGTTGCGCGCGCTGCTGACCGCCGGCGGCTGGATCCTCACCTTCGTGCTGGCGCTGCTGGGCTCGATGGCGCTGATCTGGCTCTGGCAGCTTTTCACCCGCCGACGCTGACCGCCGCAGAGCGGAAGAATTTCACGAAATGCTCGCGGGCGCAGCCTGGCCCGGGCGATGGTCGAAACGGCCCCGTGCCGCGCTTTGCGGGGATCAAATCACCAGATATGGTATGAAGATCAGTCGTCCGCCACAAGGCGGAACAGAAAGTCCGGCGCGCCAGAAGTGATGCATTTTTTCACTTTCACCGCCCAGGGTGCCGCATCTTTTCACTTCCTGCCGGAAAATGACAGTTCCGACTCGGTTGCGCCCGTGGAGGGGCCAGGCGTTCAAACCCGCACGCCTGCACCCCGTGCGGTCCCTCAGCCGTCGCTTTCGCGCAGGCGAAACCGCTGGATCTTGCCCGTCGCCGTCTTCGGCAGCGCCTTGGTGAAGACTACCCGGCGGGGATACTTGTAGGGCGCGATCGTGGCCTTGACGTGGTCCTGCAGGCGCTTCACCGTCATCGCGTCCGCGGCCGTCCCCTCGGTCAGCACCACATGCGCTTCCACGATCTGCCCGCGCGCCTCGTCCGGCGCGCCGATCACCGCGCATTCCAGCACATCGTCATGCGCCAGCAGCGCCGCCTCGACCTCGGGGCCGGCGATGTTGTAACCCGCCGAGATGATCATGTCGTCCGACCGCGCCGCGAAATGGAAATATCCCTCCTCGTCGCGCCAGAAACTGTCGCCCGTCAGGTTCCAGCCGTCGCGGACATAGGCCTGCTGGCGCTCGGCATCGTCCAGATAGCGGCACCCCGTCGGCCCGCGCACCGCCAGCCGCCCGATCTCGCCATCCGGCAGCGGCGCCATGTCGGGGCCGACGATCCGCGCCTCGTAGCCGGTCACCGGTCGGCCGGTGCAGGCGGGCCGCGAGTCGCCGAAGCGGTTGGTCAGGAAGATGTGCAGCATCTCGGTCGCGCCGATCCCGTCCAGCATCGGCTTGCCGGTCTTCTCCATCCATTCGTCGTAGACCGGCCCGGGCAACGTCTCGCCCGCGGAAACCGCCGCGCGCAGGCTCGACAGATCCGCGCCGTCCTCCATCGCCTTCAGCATCACCCGGTAGGCCGTGGGGGCGGTGAAGCAGACCGTCGCGCGATACTTCTCGATGATCTCGATCATGTTGGGGGGCGAGGCGTTCTCCAGCAGGCAGGCCGCCGCGCCGAAACGCAGGGGAAAGACCGCAAGCCCGCCCAGCCCGAAGGTGAAGGCCAGGGGCGGCGAGCCCACGAAGACATCCTCCGGCGTGACCTTCAGCACCTCTTTCGCATAGCCATCCGCGATGATCAGGATGTCGCGGTGAAAATGCATGGTCGCCTTCGGCTTGCCCGTCGTCCCCGAAGTGAAGCCCAGAAGCGCGACATCGTCCCGCCCGGTCGGCACCGCAGTGAAGCGCACGGGCTTCGACAGCGCCGCGCGGTCCAGTTCGGCATCATGGTTCGCCGTGCCGTCGAAACCCACGACAGTCCTGAGAAACCGCGAGGTCTTGGCGCAGGTCGCCAGCTCATCCATGATCCGCGTGTCGCACAGCGCGTGGCTGATCTCGGCCTTGTCGACGATCGCGGCCAGCTCGCCCGCCCGCAGCATCGGCATCGTGTTGACCACCACCGCGCCGGCCTTGGTCGCCGCCAGCCAGCAGGCGACCATCGCCGGATTGTTCGCCGACCGGATCAGCACCCGGTTGCCGGGCTTCACCCCGAAATCCGCCACCAGCGCATGTGCCAGTCGGCTGGTCCAGTCGGCCAGTTCCTTGTAGGTCCGCGACCGCCCGTTGCCGATCAGCGCCACATGGTCGCCGAAACCCTGCTCGACCATGCGATCGGTCAGCTCGACCGCGGCATTCAACCGCTCGGGGTAGTCGAAACCGTTCTGCGGCAGCGCCGGCCACAGATCGGCGGGCGGCAGATTGTCCCGCGCGAAGGGATCGACATGCGCGCTGGGTCCCAGCATGGGCTCGCTCCTCATCACTCGGGGACCACGGCGGTCGCTTCGATCTCCACCCGGGCGCGGTCCTCGACCAGGCCGGCGACCTGAACCAGCGCCATCGCGGGATAGGAGCGGCCCAGATGCTTGCGGTAGACGCGGCCCAGATCCGACAGACTGGCCAGGTATTCCTGCTTGTCGACCACATACCAGGTCAGCCGCACCAGATGCTCGGGCCCCGCGCCGCCTTCCTTCAGCACGGCCACGATGTTGGCGAGCGTCTGGTCCACCTGGCCCAGGAAGTCATCGGTTTCGAACTGCTGCTCGCCGTTCCAGCCGATCAGCCCGCCCAGAAACAGCATCCGGCCGCGCGCCGCGATGCCGTTCGAATAGCCCGGCGTGGCCTTCCAGTGCGCGGGGTGAAGTACGTCATGGATCATGCGGTTTCCTCCAGATGGGCGGCGAGCCTGTCGCGCAGCCAGTCGGGCCAGGGGGCGCTGCGGCCGTCCGGTCCGACCCAGACGATGCGCTGGCGCATCTCCAGCCGCAGCGAGCCGTCCGCGCCGCGGACGACATGGTGTAGATCGAGCGAGCTGCGCCCCAGGCGCCGCACGCGCAGCTCGAAGCGCAAAAGATCTCCCAGTCTGGATGGCTGGCGAAAATCGGTATCCAGATGCACGGTGGGAACGCCGTGATCCTCCTCGACCGTCATCCGCTCGTAGGGATAGTCGATCGCGTGCCGAAAGAAGTTCTCGACCTGGCTGCTGACCATCTCGAAATAGCGCGGAAAGAAGACGATCCCCGCAGGGTCGCAATGGTTGAACTCGATCCGGATGTCGCGGGAATACATCAGTTCGCCCCCAGTAGCTGCCGGGCGATCACCACCCGCTGAACGTCCGACGCCCCCTCGTAGATCCGGAGTGCGCGGATCTCACGGTAGAGGCTCTCGACGATGACGCCCTTTCGCACCCCGTCGCCGCCGAAAAGCTGGACGGCCGCGTCGATCACCTTCTGGGCCGTTTCGGTGGCGTGCAGCTTCGCCATCGCCGCCTCGCGCGTGATCCGTGCCGCACCCATGTCGCGAGTCCAGGCCGCGCGGTAGATCAGCAGGGCAGAGGCATCGATCCCCAGCGCCATGTCGGCAAGATGGCCCTGCACCATCTGCAGTTCGGCGAGCGGTGCGCCAAAGAGCTGCCGTTCGCGGACCCGTGTCACCGTCTCGTCCAGTGCCCGGCGCGCAAACCCCAGCGCCGCGGCCCCCACCGAAGAGCGGAAGACATCCAGCACCGCCATCGCCTGCTTGAACCCGGCACCCGCGGTGCCGATCAGCGCGTCCTCGGGCAGAAAGACATCATTCAGCCGGAAATGCGCCAGCGGATGGGGGGCCACGACCTCGATCCGCTCCAGGATCTCGAACCCTTCGACCGTGGCGGGCATGAGGAAAGCCGACAGGCCGCGTGCGCCCGGCTTCTCGCCCGTGCGGGCGAAGATGACATAGACATCCGCGATCCCACCGTTCGAGATATAGGTCTTCTCGCCGGTCAACCGCCACCCGCCCGACACCTTTCGGGCGGACATGCTGGAATTGGCGACATCCGATCCCGAACCGGGCTCGGTCAGCGCGAAAGCCGAGATCGCCGTGCCCGCCCGTGTCCGGGTCAGCCATTTGCGGTGCGTCGCCGTTCCGAACAGGCTGACGGTGCCCATGCCCAGACCCTGCATGGCGAAGGCGAAATCGGCCAGGCCGTCGTGGCGGGCGAGGATTTCGCGGCTCAAGCAGAGCATGCGCAGATCGAAGGCCTCACCCTCATCGACGCCGGTCGGCTTGAGCCACCCGTCGCGGCCCAGGTCGGCAACCAGCTTTCGGCAGGCCGCGTCGGTGTCCGAGTGATCGACGGGAAGGTTGGCCCTGCACCACTCATCCAGGGCCGCGGCCCAGTCGCGGTGCCGATTTTCAAAAAAGGGCCAGTCCAGAAAACTTTGATCCGCCATGGTACGTCCTGTCTTCGGCATCGGGGGGAAGGGGCGCGAGCGCCCGGTTTCAATTCCCTTCGAAAACCGGTTTCTCCTTGGCGACGAAGGCATGATAGGCGCGCGCAAAATCCTGCGTCTGCATGCAGATCGCCTGCGCCTGCGCCTCTGCCTCGATGGCCTGTTCAAGGCCCATCGACCACTCCAGGTTAAGCTGCGTCTTGGTCATCATATGTGCGAAGTTCGGCCCCGCCGCGATCCGTCCTGCCAGATCCATCGCCGCGCCCTCCAGCGCATCGGCCTCGTGCAGCGAGTTCCAGAAGCCCCACGCAAGGCCTTCCTCCGCACTCATCGACCGGCCGGTATAGAGAAGCTCGGCCGCGCGTCCCTGGCCGATGATCCGCGGCAGCATCGCGCAGGCGCCCATGTCGCAGCCGGCAAGCCCGACGCGGGTAAACAGGAACGCGGCCTTGGCCTCGGGCGTGGCCAGCCGAAGGTCGGAGGCCATCGCCATGATCGCACCGGCGCCGACGCAGATGCCATCCGCCGCGGCGATGATCGGCTTGTGGCAGCCCAGCATGGCCTTGACCAGATCGCCCGTCATCCGGGTGAAGGCCAGAAGCTCGGGCATCTCCATCTTCACCAGCGGGCCGATGATCTCGTGCACGTCTCCGCCGGAGCAGAAATTGCCGCCGTTCGAGGCCAGCACCACCACGTCGACATCCGTCGCATAGGGCAGGGCGCGGAACGTGTCGCGCAATTCGGCGTAGCTCTCGAAGGTGAGCGGGTTCTTGCGCTCGGGCCGGGTCAGGCGGATCGTGGCGATCCCGTCGCGCACCGTCCAGTCGAAATGCTGGGGCGTCAGGTTGGTCATCCGGGTCATGTTCACTCCTTCACTTCCGGCAGGGCGCGGCGCAGGATGTCGCGCATCGCGTCCAGATCCCCGGCACCGAGGCCGGAAAGCAACGCATCCAGGCGCGCCTCATGGCCCGTGGCCATCGCTTCAAAGGCTGCGGTGCCAGCGGGGGTCAGGGCCACATGCACCGTGCGTCGATCATTCGGCGCGGGGCTCCGCCGGACGAGCCCGTCCTTTTCCAACCGGTCGACGACCGCGGTTGCGTTGCCGTTCGAGACCAGCAGGAGCCGCGAGAGTTCGGACATGGTCATCGTGTCGCGGCGGCGATGCAGTGCCGCGAGGACATCGAAGCGGGGCAGGGTGGTGTCGTGCTCACGCCGCAGATGGTCGCGCAACTCGGCCTCGACCGTGCGGGTCAGGCGCAGCAGTCGCAGCCACATTTTCAGTCGGCGTTTGGAAAGCGGTGGCGCGTCATGGGTCATCTCACACCTCCCCGCCGGCGATGGCGATGGCCTGCCCGTTGATCCCGTCCGATCCCGGCCCGCAGAGCCAGAGCGCGGCCGCCGTCACCTCGGCCGGCTGGATCAGCCGGCCCTGCGGGTTGGTACGGGTCAGAGCCGCAAGGGCCTCGTCGCGGTCCTTGCCGGTCTTTTCCATGATGTTGGCAATCGACCGCTCGGTCATCTCGGTTTCCAGGAACCCGGGACAGAGGGCGTTGACCGTCACCGGCCGTTTCGCCACTTCCAGTGCGAGTGACCGCGTCAGCCCAACGACGCCGTGTTTTGCCGCAGCATAGGGCGCGACATAGGCATAGCCCTTCAGTCCCGCCGTCGAGGCGACCGAGATGAGCCGCCCCCAACCGGTGAACTGCCGCAACCCCGCACGCATGGTCAGAAAGACCCCGGTCAGGTTCACCGCCAGCATCGCGTTCCACTGTTCCAACGAGGTCTTGTGCAACGGAGCGCTTTCCGCCGCGCCGGCATTGGCGATGACGATGTCGACCGCGCCGGCGGCCTCGAAAAGCGTGGCGACGCTTGCCGCGTCGGTGACATCGGAAGTCAGTGCGCGAGTCCGCGGCAAGCGGGCGGCGAGGGCGTCGAGCGGTTCCGCGCGGCGACCCGCGATCACCACCTCGGCCCCGGCGTCTGCGAAGCCGCGCGCCAGATCCGCGCCGCCGCCGGTGCCGCCGCCGGTGATCAGAACCCGCTTGCCCGAGAGCCCGGTCATGCGCGGAGCACCTCCTGCTCGCGCTCGGCCAGACGGCGCATCTGGTCGCGCCCGGCCAGATAGGGCAGCGGCCAGGCGGTCGCCGTGTCGCCGAGCGCGACGGCTGCGTGCAATGTCCAGTAGGGGTTCGCCAGATGCGGGCGCGCGAGGCAGACGAGGTCGGCGCGCCCGGCCATCAGGATCGAATTGACGTGGTCGAACTCGTAGATATTGCCCACCGCCATTGTCCTAATCCCCGTCTCGTTGCGGATCCGGTCCGAGAACGGCGTCTGGAACATCCGCCCGTAAACCGGCTTTGCGTCGATCGAGGTCTGACCCGCGCTGACGTCGATGATGTCTGCGCCTGCTTCATGGAACATCCGCGCGATCTCGACGGCCTCTTCGGGCGTCACCCCAGCCTCGCCCACCCAGTCGTTGGCCGAGATGCGGACCGAGAACGGCTTTTCCGAAGGCCAGGCCGCGCGCATCGCCCGAAACACCTCGAGCGGGTAGCGCATGCGGTTTTCCAGCGAGCCGCCGTATTCATCCGTGCGGATGTTTGATTTCGGGCTGATGAAGGACGAGATCAGGTAGCCGTGCGCCGCGTGCAGTTCGATCATGTCGAAGCCCGCACGCGCGGCCATTTCCGTGGAGGCGACAAACTCGGCCGTCACCCGGTCCATATCTGCGCGCGTCATCTCGCGCGGCGTGGCGTTCCCGGGGGACCAGGACAAAGCGCTTGCGCTCATCACCTCCCAGTTACCCCGCTCCAGCGGCGCATCCATCTCCTCCCAGCCCAGCTGGGTAGAGCCCTTGCGGCCGGAATGACCGATCTGGCAGCAAATCTTCGCGGCGCTCTCGGTATGGACGAAATCGACGATGCGACGCCATGCGGCCTCGTGCTCCGGGGCATAGAGACCCGGGCAGCCCGGCGTGATCCGCCCTTCGGGCGAGACGCAGGTCATCTCGGTATAAACCAGGCCGGCGCCGCCCTTTGCCCGTTCACCCAGATGAACCAGGTGCCAGTCGGTCGGGCACCCGTCCACGGCCTTGTACTGTGCCATCGGCGAGACGACGACGCGATTGACCAGTTCCATCTCGCGCAGCTTGAACGGCGCGAACATCGGCGCGCGGCCGGGGGTGCCGCCGGCTTGTTTCTGGAACCAGTCTTCGGTCGCGCGCAGCCAGTCGGGGTCGCGCAGGCGCAAATTCTCGTGGCTGATCCGCTGCGAACGGGTCAGCAGCGAATAGGCAAACTGCGGGGGCGGCATGTCGAGGTAGCGCTCGACCTCCTCGAACCACTCAAGGCTGTTGCGGGCGGCCGATTGGGTGCGCAGCACCTCCAGCCGGCGTTCGTCCTGATACCGTTCGAAAGCGCGCTCCAGCGTCGGTTCGCTGTGCAGGTAGTCGGCGAGCGCGATCGCGGAATCGAAGGCCAGCCGCGAGCCCGAGCCGATGGAGAAATGCGAGGTCGCCGCCGCATCGCCCATCAGCACGACGTTTTCATGGTGCCAGCGTTCGCAGACGATGCGCGGAAACTGCATCCACACCGCCGAGCCGCGCAAATGCGCCGCGTTCGACATCAACTCATGACCGTCCAGATGTGCGGCGAAGATCTTGCGGCAGGTCTCGACCGTTTCTTCTTTCGTCATGTCTTCGAAACCCCAGCGATCCCAGGTTTCGGGCAGGCATTCGACGATGAAGGTCGCGGTTGTGGCGTCGAACTGGTAGACATGCGCCCAGACCCAGCCGTGCTGGGTCTTCTCGAAGATGAAGGTAAAGGCGTCGTCGAATTTCTGATGCGTGCCCAGCCAGACGAACTTGCAGCGGCGGGTGTCGATATCGGGCTTGAAGACGTCTTGGTATTCGTTGCGCACACGCGAATTGATGCCGTCGGTGGCGACCACGACATCGTAGTCCTTGCGATAGGCCTCGGCGCTATCGAACTCGGTCTCGAAGCGCATGTCCACGCCCAGTTCGCGCGCCCGTTCCTGCAGCAGGATCAGCATCTGCCGACGGCCGATTCCGGCAAAGCCGTGCCCGCCCGAGACGGTGCGCACGCCGTCATGCACCACCGCAATGTCATCCCAATACGCGAAATGGTTACGGATGGCGTCGGTCGACTTGGGGTCGTTGACCTGCATCTTCGAGAGCGCATCATCCGACAGAACGACCCCCCACCCGAACGTGTCATTGGCGCGGTTGCGTTCCAGAACCGTCACCTCGTGCGACGGGTCGCGCAGCTTCATCGAGATGGCGAAGTAAAGGCCGGCCGGCCCGCCGCCAAGGCAGAGGATCTTCATGGACGACTCCCGTTGGTTCGCCGCCAGACTGGCATTTCGTCACCAGTATTTCAAGCTTAAAATTATTACCCGGGATCGCTGCCGAAGGACCCCGCTCAGAAAAGCGGCGGCAGGCGCAGCAAAGTTACCGGACCGATCGTGAGCGCGCCGTCACGCAGTGTCAGATCGAGTTCGATCGCTTCCGGCGTTTCGGGGTCGGCCATGCCGGCGAGCATGGGGCGCAGGAAACCCGCCTGATTGGCATCGATCATTTCCGCATCTGCCAAGCGTTCCAGAAGCGCGAGCCAACCCGCGACGGTCAGGCGGACGGGACCGGACAAGCGGCCCAGCTCGTCCGGCTCGACATCGCCGGCGACGCGCAGGTCCACGCCATCGAAGGCCAGCCGCGCGCCGGTGAAGCGGACGGCGACGGGGCGGGGCAGGGGTCCGGCAAGTGCCTGGCGATCAAGCGGGCGATCAAGCTGCACCTGCCCCTCCAGCCTGAGGATGTCGTAGCGGCGCGGCCAGTGGTTGCCGGGATCGATCTTGGCCATCACCGCGGGGTCCGGAAAGGCTGCCTCGATCTCGATCACGGCGTCGTGCAGCCGGGCGTCGTTGGCGCGGCTGGCGATGCGCAGCGTTTCGGCGGAATGCGTTGCGCCGTCAAGTTGTAGTCGTGGCGCCTGCACGACCAAGGCCGATCTTTCCAAGGGCAGGGCAAACTCGGGGGTCATCACCAGACTGGCGCGCGCGTCCTCGCTGTGCAGGACGGCAGTTTGGCCGGGGGCGCTGGCCTGCTGGTCATGGGGGAAGACAACGATCAGATGGTGCGGACGGTAGCTCAGTGCGAAAACCTGCAGGAAAGGGGCCTGCCAGGCGAGAGCCCCGCTCTGGATGCGGGGCGTGGTCAGCGTCAGGTCGAAGCGGTTGGGAAAGCCGCGGATGACATGCGCTTCAGCGGTGAGGACCGGGTGATCCGTGAGCAACTGCGTCACCGTCCGGTCCAGCGCGCGGGCACCGACGAACCAGTACCCGCCCCAGGCTGCGGTGGCGATCACCGCCAGCGTCAGCAGAATCCGCAGCATGGACCGCCCCCTTTCGTTTCGTTGGCGTTTGGTATTTACAACCCGCGGAGCTTGGCGACCAGTGCCGCGAGTCGCGTAACGGATGGGGGCTTCGTGCAGCCGTTCTGGGTGTTCGGATACGGATCGCTTCTCTGGGATCCCGGCTTTGCCTGGACAGCTCGACGGCTGGCGCGGCTGGACGGGTATCACCGCTCATTCTGCATGCGCTCCATCCACCACCGCGGCACGCGCGACGAGCCGGGCTTGGTGCTGGCACTCGATGCGGCCGAGGGTGCGTCCTGCGACGGCATCGCCTTCGAACTGGCGCCCGAGATCGCCGAGGAGACGCTGGAATACCTGCGCGCGCGTGAGCTCATTTCGGCCGCCTATCTGGAAACGGTGAAGACCGTCACGCTTGATTGCGGCGCCCGAGTGGAGGCGCTGGTCTATGTCATCGACCGGGCGCATTGGCAGTATTGCGGGGGGCTGCCGCTGGAAGAACAGGCCGGCATCATCGCGCAGGCCGTTGGCGGGCGGGGGCCGAACCGCGACTATCTGCACCAGACGGCGGCGCATCTTTCCGAACTGGGGCTGGCCGATCCGGATCTGGAGTGGCTTTCAGGCCGTGTGCGCGCCTTGACCGGGGGTTGATCGGGTCTTGCTTGGGGCTGACAGCGACGACGGGTCTTTCCGTTGCGCCTCGCCGGGCCTCGGAAAATGGAGCATCAGGCGCTCAGTCCGCTAGCGGACCGAGGACCAAGCACCTGACAAAGAATAGAAATATTTATGGCCTTAACCTCATTGAAACCTGTTCGTCAGGCAGCAAATTCGCTCGCGGCATCTACGGCAATCCCGACCGGAAGCCTCCTGGCCCTTGCACGGGGCGGCGCTGTTGCCGTGATGCCGAAGACCGTTACGCGACGCGTGTTTGCCGCGCTGCATTGGTGATTCCGGTTGGCAAACGGTCCTGTTCTCAATAGGTTCAGGCCAAAGACCCAGAGGGCGCGAAGGCATGGCAAGACAGTTGAGAGCGGGTGCCCTGGGCCCGATCGGTGGCGTTCAGTTCAGCCAGCCGGTGCGCCAGATTACGCTCATGCTGATCTCGCTCGCGCTGGTGGCGGTCGGCGTCTACATCGCCTTTCCGCGCGTCTCGGGCATCTTCTTCGCCAACCTCTGGCTCAATGGCTTCATCTTCGTCGTCTTCCTGATCGGTGTCTTCGTCGCCTTCTGGCAGGTCATCCAGCTGTCCAGCTCGGTCCGCTGGATCGAGGATTTCGCCTCTGAACGCCCCGGCCACCAGATCACGGTCGCGCCGCGGCTGTTGGCGCCGCTGGCGTCGTTGCTGCGCTCGCGCGGCAAGCAGCAGACGCATATCAGTTCGACCTCGGCGCGTTCGATCTTGGAATCCGTTGCCACGCGGATCGACGAGGAACGCGACATCACGCGCTATATCGTGAGCCTGCTGATCTTTCTCGGCCTGCTGGGGACGTTCTATGGCCTCGCGACCTCGGTCCCGGCGGTGGTGGAGACGATCCGCTCTCTCGCCCCGCAGGAGGGTGAGACCGCACTTTCGGGTTTCGGGCGGCTGATGATCGGGCTGGAGGCGCAGCTTGACGGGATGGGCGTTGCCTTCTCGTCCTCGCTTCTGGGGCTTGCGGGGTCGCTGGTCGTGGGGCTGCTGGAGCTGTTCGCCGGGCACGGGCAGAACCGCTTTTACCGCGAACTGGAGGAGTGGCTGTCCTCGATCACCCGCCTTGGGTCGGCTTCGATCGAGGGCGAGGGCGGCGAGACCGCGGGCGCGATGGGGTCGCTGGCGGTGGTGCTGGACAACATGACCGACCAGTTGCAACTGATGCAGGCCCGCCAGAGCGAGGCCGAGGCGGGCTTCCTGCGCGCCGAGGAAGGGCTGATCGCGCTCTCGGCAGCCGTCACCCGGCTGAGCCAGCGGATGGAGGGCGACACGGCGAGCGAGGCGACACTGGCCCGCATTGCCGAAGGGCAGGAACGCCTTATCCAGTTGCTGGCCGGGCGCGAGGAAGCCGACGAGCCGCATATCGAGGCTGAGACACGGTTGCGCCTGCGGTCGATGGATGTGCAACTGCTGCGGATTCTGGAGGAACTCAGTGCCGGCCGGCAGGAGACGATGGCCGATCTGCGCAGCGATCTGGCCGCGATTACGCAGGCGGTGCGCCAGTTGGGACGTCAGCCGCCGACGGTGCTGACGCCGCGGCGCGATGACGGTCCGGGGCACGGGGGGTAGGCATGGCGCTTTCCCGCCGTTCGGGGCAGCGATTCTCGTCCGCGATCTGGCCGGGCTTCGTCGATGCGATGACCGCGCTCCTGCTCGTGCTGATCTTCGTGTTGTCCATCTTCATGATCGTGCAATCCGTCCTGCGCGAGACGATCACCACCCAGGACAGCGAATTGCAGGGCCTGGCCGCGCAGGTCTCGAACCTCACCGATGCGCTGGGACTGTCGCGCGCCCGCGTCGCGGCGCTGGAAGGCGAGGTGGAGGGGCTGACCGGCGATCTGGAAACACTGCAGTCAACCGCCCGCCGACAGGAAGCGCAGATCGCCATGCTGGACCGGACGCTGGCCGAACGCGATGCCGCCCTGCGCGACGCGCGTGCCGACATCACCGCCTTCGAGGCGCGGGTCGCCGGGCTGATCGCCGAGCGGACCGAGCTGTTCTCTATCGTTGAGGAACTGGAGGCCGAACGCGACACCGCGCTGACCGAGGGTGAAGCGCTGGCGCAGGCTCTAGCCTTGGCGCGCGATGAACTGGATGCCGCGGCCGAGGCCGCGCGCCTGGACGCCGCCCGGCGCGAGGCGGTCGAGGCGGCGCTGGCTGAGATGCGCGCCCGGGCCGAGGAGGGAGAAGCCTCGCTCGCACAGGTGCTGGCCCGACTGGAGACGCGCGAGGCGGAACTGGCCGATCTGTCAGAGCGTGAAGCGGCGCTCGTGACCGAGACCGAGCTGCTGGGCGAGCAACTGGCCGAGACCGAGGCGGAGCGCGAGGCGGCCGCCGCGCGTGCGGCCGCCTTGGACGAGGAACTCTCGGAGGCCGAACGCGCGCGCCTTGCGGAACTCGCCGCCGCGGCGGCCTTGCGCGAGCGACTGGCCGATGCCGAAGCGGCCCTGACCGAAGAGGAAGCCGCGCGTCTGGCCGAATTGGCCGCAGCCGAGGCACTGCGTCAGCGCCTGGCCGAATCCGACGACGAGCTGACCGCGATGACCCTTGCGCTGGAGGCAGAACGCGCCCGCGCCGAAGAGACGTTGACCTTGCTGGCTGCCGCCAACCGCGCCCGCGCCGAGGCCGAGACGTTGGCCGACGAGCGCCTGACCGAGGCCGAGACGCGCGCCGCGCTCCTTGCCCTCGCGCGAGAGGAACTGGCAGAGGCAGAGGCGATGTCCGAAGCCGAGCAGCGGCGTCTTGCGCTGCTCAACGAACAGGTGGCGCAGTTGCGCGGTCAGATTTCCAACCTGCAGGACCTGCTGGGCGAATCGCGCGACCGCGAGGCCGAGGCGCAGACCCAGATCGAAAGCCTGGGAAGCGAGTTGAACGCAGCCCTTGCCCGCGTGGCGTTCGAACAGTCGCAACTGGCCGAGGAGCAGCGCCGCCGTGCCGAGCTCGAGGAAGCCGAGAGGCTGCGGCTGGAGGAAGAGGCACGTCAGCTGGAGCGCTATCGGTCGGAGTTCTTCGGTCAGATGCGCGATATCCTGGCTGACCGCGAGGGCGTGCGGATCGTGGGCGACCGCTTCGTCTTCTCGTCCGAGGTGCTTTTCCAGCTGGGATCGGCGGATCTGGCGCCCGAGGGCCGGTCGCAGATCGCCAATGTCGTGGCGATCCTGTCGGAAGTGGCGCGCGTCATCCCCGATCAGATCGACTGGATCCTGCGCGTCGACGGACATACCGATGACCTGCCCATAGCGCCGGGCGGGCGCTGGTCTAACAACTGGGAACTGAGCCAGGCCCGGGCCCTGTCGGTCGTCCTCTACATGATCGAGGATCTGGGCTTCCCGCCGGATCGCCTGGCCGCGACCGGCTTCGGCGAATACCGTCCGGTGAACCCGGGATCCACGCCGATCGCGCGCGCCCAGAACCGGCGGATCGAGCTGAAACTGACCGAGAGATAGGGGCGCTGTCCCCGGCACGTGCCGTGCTCACCCACGGGTTGTCTGCGAGACGCCCCGAGTCGGTGCCACCAGGAGGCACAGTGTAACAAGAAACGCCGCCGCATGGAGGCGCGGCGGCGTTGGGTTCTTTCAGGTGCGGGTCAGTCGGCGGTCAGTAGCGGGGGCTTGGTGCCACCGATGCGCGGCTTCTCGGATTCCTCGATCTGCAGCTCGATCTTTTCGTCGCGCACGACCACACGGACGACCCCGCCTTTCACCAGCCGACCGAAGAGCAACTCCTCAGCCAGAGGCTTTTTCACGTTTTCCTGAATAACGCGGGCGAGCGGGCGTGCACCCATCTTGTCGTCATACCCCTTCTCACCCAGCCAGGCGGCGGCCTCGTCGGACAGCTCGAACGTCACGTTGCGGTCCATCAGTTGCGCTTCAAGTTGAAGCACGAACTTCTCGACCACCCGGTTGATCGTCTCCTTGCCGAGCGGGGCGAAGCTGATCACCGCATCCAGGCGGTTGCGGAATTCCGGCGTGAAGGTGCGCTCGATCGCCGCTGTGTCCTCGCCCTCGCGCCGGTCGCGGCCGAAGCCGATGGCGGCCTTTGCCTGCTCGGAGGCACCGGCGTTTGAGGTCATGATCAGGATCACGTTACGGAAATCCACTTGCCGACCGTTGTGATCGGTCAGCTTGCCGTGGTCCATCACCTGCAGGAGGATGTTGTAGACATCCGGATGCGCCTTCTCGATCTCGTCAAGCAGCAGCACGCAATGCGGATGTTGGTCCACCCCGTCGGTCAGAAGCCCGCCCTGATCGAAACCGACGTAACCCGGCGGCGCGCCGATCAGGCGGGACACGGCGTGCTTCTCCATGTATTCCGACATGTCGAAGCGGAGCAATTCCACCCCCAGCGTCGCGGCGAGTTGCTTCGCGACCTCGGTCTTGCCGACGCCCGTGGGTCCCGCAAAGAGGTAGTTGCCGATGGGTTTTTCGGGTTCGCGCAGTCCGGCGCGCGCCAGCTTGATCGCCGAACTGAGCGCTACGATGGCGTTGTCCTGGCCAAAGACCACGCGCTTGAGCGCGGTCTCCAGGTCGCGCAGAACCTCGGCATCGTCCTTGGATACGTTCTTCGGCGGGATTCGCGCGATCTTGGCCACCACCGCCTCGATCTCCTTGGGAGAGATGGTCTTGCGCCGCTTGGCGACCGGCAACAGATGCTGCGCCGCGCCGGCCTCGTCGATCACGTCGATGGCCTTGTCTGGCAGCTTCCGGTCGTTGATGTAGCGCGCCGACAGTTCCACCGCGGTCTTGATCGCGTCGTTGGTGTAGCGCAACTCGTGGTGCTTCTCGAAATAGGGCTTCAGCCCCATCAGAATCTTGATCGAATCCTCGACCGTGGGCTCATTCACGTCGATCTTCTGGAACCGGCGGCTCAGCGCGCGGTCCTTTTCGAAATGCTGACGGAACTCCTTGTAGGTGGTAGAGCCCATGCAGCGAAGCTTGCCGCCCTGCAACGCCGGCTTCAGCAGGTTCGACGCGTCCATCGCCCCGCCCGAGGTGGCGCCGGCGCCGATCACGGTGTGGATCTCATCGATGAAGAGCACCGCGTCCGGATGCTCCTCCAGCTCCTTCATCACCGATTTCAGCCGCTCCTCGAAATCGCCGCGATAGCGGGTGCCGGCCAGAAGCGCGCCCATGTCGAGCGAGAAGATGGTCGATTTGGACAGGATCTCGGGCGTCTCGCCATCGACGATCTTTTTGGCTAGCCCCTCGGCGATGGCCGTCTTGCCAACGCCGGGATCGCCCACCAGAAGCGGATTGTTCTTGCGCCGGCGGCACAGCACCTGGATGCAGCGCTCGACCTCGTGGGCGCGGCCGATCAGCGGATCGACATCGCCCTTGCGCGATTTCGCGTTGAGATCGACGCAATACTTCGCCAGCGCCGAATCCTTGGCTTCGCCCTTGGCGGCACTGGCATTCTCGGCTTGCTGCTCCTCGGCGCCGCTCACCGGCCGGCTTTCGGAAAAGCTCGGGTTCTTGGCGACGCCATGGGCGATAAAGTTAACCGCGTCGTAGCGGGTCATGTCCTGCTCCTGCAGGAAATAGGCCGCGTTCGACTCGCGCTCGGCAAAGATCGCGACCAGCACGTTGGCGCCGGTCACCTCGTTGCGGCCCGAACTTTGCACATGGATCGCCGCGCGCTGGATCACCCGCTGGAAGGCGGCGGTCGGCACCGCCTCGGACCCTTCCACATCGGTGACCAGCGTCGACAGGTCGTCTTCGATGAAATCCTGGAGAGTCTTGCGCAACTCATCCAGGTCTACGTTGCACGCCTGCATCACACGTGCCGCATCCGGCTCGTCGAGGAGGGCGAGCAACAGATGCTCCAGCGTCGCAAGCTCGTGCCGGCGGGTATTCGCCAGCGCGAGTGCGCCGTGGATCGCCTGTTCAAGGGTCGAGGAAAACGATGGCACGGATCTGCTCCTTTTGTGGTGCTGCGGGCCGTCTTGCGACACCCGGTTGTCAGCGCGGCACCCCGGGCCTGTCCAGTTCAGCGTGGGCGCCCAAGGTTAAAGTTTGGTTTTCCGAGCGTCGCTTCAAGTGAAAACCGCCCAAGCGGTCGAAAAAACACGTTGTGCGCTCTCACGAGGCGGTGAACGCAAGCGCCGCGCGCATCAGGCGGCATCCTTGCGACGCCGGATCTCTGCAAAGACTTCGAGGGCCGAGGCGCCGGGC
>CAZKSE010000021.1:0-22760 GCA_964555305.1 uncultured Rhodobacter sp.
GAATTTCCGGAACTGCAAGGCACGATGGGCACCTACTACGCCCGCGCCGCCGGCCATTCCGACGCCGTCGCCGAAGCCTGCAAGACCCACTACCAACCCCTCGGCCCCTCGGACGCGGTGCCCACCGACCCCGTCGCCATCGCCGTCGCGCTCGCCGACAAGATCGACACGCTGACCGGCTTCTGGGCGATCGACGAGAAGCCGACCGGTTCTAAGGATCCCTACGCGCTCCGGCGGGCGGCGCTGGGAGTCATTCGCTTAGTACTTTGGAACCAGAAACGCTTTGCACTTGAAAGGCTGATGAGTTCTTCCAGTCAATTGATTGCGGCAGAACCTGCGGTACTAGACGACAGGGTGTTCGATCCGAAGGGGCGAACGCTAGAACGACAATCGCTCCAACTGACCTCGCATTACGGCGAGCACCCAAAGAACGCGCAGGAACCTGAGCGTGTCTATCTTGACCGCCCCGAATGTGGTCGCCTTCTGGATTTGGGTGCATTCGCACACTATTCTGAGCTCTTTGAGGAAATGGACGATGAGGGGCCGTCCCAAAGGCAGGTAGTACATTACCTCCCGTCGACAAAAGAGCTGGTCTCAAGCCTCCTCGCCTTCATCTACGACCGCCTGAAGGTCCACCTGCGCGAACAGGGTATCCGGCACGATGTCATCGACGCCTGCCTCGCCATGCCTGGCGCCGACGACCTGACGCTGCTGGTCAAACGGGCCGAGGCGCTGTCGGACTTCCTCAAGACCGAGGACGGCGAAAATCTCGTCCAGGGCTTCCGCCGCGCCAACAACATCCTCACCCAGGCCGAGGCGAAGGACGGCGTCGAATACTCCTTCGGCCCCGATCTGAGGCTGGCCGAAACGGCCGAGGAACGCGCGCTCTTCGCCGCCCTCGACGCGGCCGAGGCGGCCATCGCCCCGGCGATGGAAAACGAGGACTTCGCCGCCGCCATGCGCGCCATGGCCGCGCTGCGCGCCCCCATCGACGCCTTCTTCGAGGCGGTGCAGATCAACACCGACAACGCCATCCTGCGGCGCAACCGCCTGAACCTTCTGCACCGCATCCGCGCCACCTGCCTGCAGGTCGCGGACCTGACCCGTCTGGAAGGCTGAGCCGACCGCGACCGGCGCGCAGGGGGGCACGGGCGTGCTCCCGCCCCTCGTCCAGCTGTGCGCGTTCCGCGCACAACTCTCCTCGCGTTGGGCCGGGCGCCGCGCGCGTGCCGCGCGCGGCGAGAGGGCGCCACCGCACCGGCCTGCGTGGCCCGTCCGGTGTGGTCGTCGGAAAGGATCGCAACCGGCGCGTCGCCCGCGGCAGGGTCCCGGCGGGGCGCGGGAACCTGCCAGACCTCGCCGATCTCTGCCACGTTCGTCCTCCGCTTGCCATACGTCTGCCATACGTTTGCCATACGCCTGCCATACGTTTGCCATACGCTTGCCATACGCGCTGACAGCGCCGAAACCGGGACCGAAACCCGCCTCCCGCAGCCGCGCGCGGCCGCCCCGCGCGCGGCCGATTTCTGCGCTTGCACGGTCGCCTTAAACCCCTATCCTGCGCCGGTCAGGAGTACGCCGATGCCCAGCCGCAGCGCCCCCCGTTCCTATGTCGATTTCACCGAGATCACGCATTCCGCGCCGATCTCGCCGCGCAGCCACGGCTGGCGCGCGAAGTGCCTGCAGCGCCTGACGCGCCTCGACCTGCCGGTGCCGCGCACCGTCGCGCTCTCGTTCGATGCGGTGCGCGCCATTGCGGCGGGACAGGTGCCCAACATGACCGCGCTGCTGACCCGGTTCGAGGCCGGACAGCTGCTATCTGTCCGTCCCAGCTCGAAAAATCCGGACTGGGGTGGGCCGGGCGCGCTGCTGAACATCGGCATGAACGACGAGCGTCACGAGGCGATTTCCGCGGTCCACGGCGAGCCCGTCGCCACCGCGCTCTACCTGCGCTTCGTGCAATCATATGCCCAGCATGTCGCCCGCCTCGACCCCGATCTCTTCGAGGCCGTGGAGCCCAGCAAGGCCGCGCTGAAAGCCGCGCTGCGCGACTATGCCGCCGAGATGGAAGAACCGTTTCCGCAGGACCCGGCCCGCCAGCTGACCGAGGTGCTGCGCTCGATGGCACGGGCCTGGGACGGCACCTCGGCGCGGCTGCTGCGCACCGCCAAGGGCGCGCCGGCGGATGCGGGGCTGGGGCTGGTCGTGCAGACAATGGCCGGCGGCTTCGGCGCCGGCGACAGCGGCGCGGGCGTCATCCAGTTCATCGACCCGGTGACCGGCGCCGACCAGGTGACCGGCCGCTACGCGATCCACGGCCAGGGCCGCGAGGCGGTCGCCGACAACCCCCAGGCCATCTACCTGCGCCGCGACCGCCGCGGCCCGTCGCTGGAGGAGCAGCACCCCGACGCCTTCGCCGAACTGCTGCGCCACGGCGCGATCTGCCGCGAGAAGCTGCGCGAGGAGATGCAGATCGAATTCACCATCGAGAACGGCAAGCTCTGGGTGATCGACGCGCTGAAGGTGCCGCGATCGAGCCGCGCGGCCGTTGCCGTGGCGGTGAAACTGGCCGAGGACGGGATCATCACCCGCAAGGAAGCCCTGATGCGCGTGAAGCCGCGTGCGCTCTCCGAATTGCTGCACCGGCAGGTTGATCCGCGGGGCAAGCGCGACGTGATCGCCCGCGGCATCGCGGCCAGCCCCGGGGCTGCGACCGGGCGGATCGTCTTCACCTCCAGCGCCGCGCAGGCTGCGGCGTCGCGGGGCGAGGATTGCATCCTGGTGCGCCGCGAAACCTCGCCCGAGGATATCCGGGGCATGCACGCCGCCGTGGGCGTGCTGACCGAACGCGGCGGCATGACCAGCCACGCGGCGGTGATCGGGCGCGGCCTGGGCCTGCCCTGCATCGTGGGCGCGAACGGTATCCGCATCGACACCCGCGCGCGTCAGGTGCAATCCAGTGGCCGGGTCTTTCAGGAAGGCGATCTGATCACCGTCGACGGCAGCACCGGAGAGGTTCTGGCCGGCTCGGTCGATCTGCTGGAGCCGGCGCTGGACGGGCCGTTCCACACGCTCCTCGACTGGGCCGACGCGTTGCGCGACATCGGCATCCGCGCCAATGCCGACACGCCTGCCGACGCGCGCATCGCCCGCGATTTCAAGGCCGAGGGGATCGGTCTGTGCCGGACCGAGCACATGTTCTTCGAGAACGACCGCCTGACGGTCATGCGCGAGATGATCTTCGCCGACGATTCGCAAGACCGTGCCGCGGCGCTGGAGCGCCTGCTACCGATGCAGCGGTCGGATTTCATAGAGCTTTTCCAGATCATGCAGGGCCTGCCGGTCTGTATCCGCCTGTTCGACCCTCCGCTGCACGAATTCCTGCCGCACACGCGCGACGGATTGCGTCAGTTGGCCGACGCGCTGGACAAGCCGCTCTCCAAAGTCATGCGCCGCGCCGAGGATCTGGCCGAGTTCAACCCGATGCTGGGCATGCGGGGCGTTCGCCTGGGCATCGCGCTGCCTGAGATCTACGAGATGCAGGCGCGCGCCATTTTCGAGGCGACGATCGAGGTGGGCCGCAGCGGACAACCCGTCGTGCCGGAGATCATGATCCCGCTGGTGTCGGCCATGCGCGAGGTCGAGCTGGTGAAGGCGCGTATCGATGCGATTGCGGCGGCGGTGCGCGTGGCCAAGGGGCAGGCCTTCGACTACCGGCTGGGCGTCATGGTCGAAACGCCGCGCGCCGCGCTCAGGGCGGGCGAGATCGCGCAGCACGCCGCCTTCCTGTCGTTCGGCACCAACGACCTGACGCAGATGACCTATGGCCTCAGCCGCGACGACGCCGGGCGCTTCATGTCGCATTATGTCCAGAACGGCGTCTTTGCCGAGGATCCGTTTCACCGGCTCGATACCGAGGGGGTGGGCGAACTTCTGCACATCGCCGCGGCACGCGGTCGGGCGGCGCGCAAGGATCTGACGCTTTCGATCTGCGGCGAACATGGCGGCGATCCTGATTCGATTGCCTTCTGCCGGGCGGCGGGGTTCGATTACGTCTCCTGTTCGTCGTTCCGGGTCCCCGTGGCGCGTCTGGCAGCTGCGCAACTCACGATTGTCGGGCGCGAGGCCGGCGACCCGATGCCGGACCTGCGCTGACAAACACTTCCAGGTTTTTGGGCCAGCAACCCTGTGATTTTCGGAGAAAAGTTGGATCGCGCACGGGTTGTGCTGCGGTGCAGCGATAGGCGTAAATTTGCCGACACATCTTTGAAAATCTTTACCATCCCGGTCCGGTGCCGTAATGGCATCAGGTCTTTCGCGGCAGCCTGTTGGGCCGCCCCACTGAAAACGGACTTCCCGCGCAGAAGCGCGGACCTCGGGACGCCACCGCTGTGCCTCCGTGCCCCGCTGGCCGAACAGGAGAGAACGGGATGCAACGTTACATGACTTCACTGCCCGCCAAGGCGGCGGCGCTGGCGCTTGGTCTTGGCCTCGGAATGGCTGCGCCTACCGTGGCCGGCACCGGCTTTCAGGAGCAACTCGCCGCCGCGTTTCAAGCCGAGCGAGAGGCGATCCGCACGCTGCCTGAAGGGCTCGTACACAACGCCTCGGCCAGCGACGGGGTTCCATCGGTGCCGATGTCCCGCAACCAGCTACTGCGCGAAAAGGTGACGCTTGCCGGCAATACCGAGTTTCAGTGCCTGCAGGAAGCGATCTACCACGAAGCCCGCGGCGAGACCTTGGCAGGCCAGTTCGCCGTGGCTGAGGTCATCCTGAACCGCGTCGATGCCGGCAACTTCCCGGGCTCGGTGTGCGGCGTCGTGAACCAGGGCACGGGCAACGGTCGGGCCTGCCAGTTCAGCTACGCCTGCAATGGCGCCTCGCGGGCCATGCACGAACGGGGCGCCCGCGACCTGGCGGCACGGATTGCCCAGGTGATGCTGTCGGGCGCGCCGCGTGCCCTAACCGACGGCGCGACCCATTTCCACGCCCGCCATGTCAACCCCCGCTGGGCCCGCGTCTACGAACGCACGGCGCAGATCGGCGCGCATCTCTTCTATCGCCAGCCGGTGCAGGTCACCAGCAACTGATCGGTGCGGGCGGCTGACGTTTCCGGGCCTTCCCGTGCCGCCTTTGGGCTGGGCGCGGGGGGGCGGTTGCGTTAGAGCGGTCCGGACAGAAAGCTTCGGACCCGCGCCATGTCAACCGAGATCCACCTTGCCTTTGCCCATCCCGAAGAGCGCGCCGAGGCGACTGCTTCGGCGGATCCCCGCGACCGTATCTCGTTGCGCGACTGGCCGGTCGAGGCCGAGATCGGCGCCTTTCAGGCTGAGCGGGGGCATCGGCAACGGTTGCTCTTCAACATCGTGGTCGAGGTCTGCCCGCAATCGGCGCCGGTTGATGACGACGTCGATCGTATCCTGTCCTATGACCGGATTACCGAGGCAATCGCCGACATGTTGGCCGCCGAGCGTCTGAACCTGCTTGAGACGTTGGCCGAGCGGGTCGCCGAACGGATCCTCGCCGCACCCCGCGCCATGCGCGCCTTTGTCCGGATCGAGAAGCTTGACCGCGGCCCCGGTGCGCTGGGGGTCGAGATCGTGCGCGCCCGCGCCGCCGTGCCGCTGCGGCAGGTCATGGAGGATGGGAGCGACGACGCGGTGCATCCACTGATCGCCTATCTCGACAACCAGATGATCGACGCACCGGACCTGTCTGCCCGACTGGACGCGCTGGAAGCGCGTGGTGCGCCGGTCGTCCTCTGTGTCGGCCGCCCGCCGGTTGAAGCCCCGCGTGTGGCCCCGCAGGCGGTGCAGCGGCGCATCGACCTGCTGGCAATCGAGCAGAACGCCTGGCGTTTGGCTGCCCGTGATCGCCGTTGCACCGTCACCGCCAGCCGGACCGAGATCGACTGGGCGATCCGTCAGGGGCACACAATCGTCTGGGCACCGTCCAAGGTGGTTCTGGATGCGCCCGATGGCCCACTGGATCGCGCCGATGATGGCGCCGCACTCGCGCTCTGGCTGGCCGAGGTGCTGGCGGCGCGGGGCTTTGTGGTCCCGTCCGGAACCAAGTTGCCGGCCGGAAGCCGCGTGCCGGTCGAGGTTGCCTCGGCCTGACGCGGCAACCCCCTTGCCGACCCTGCAGGCTATGGAATAGCGGTGCTGCATGACCCCAACCTCTGCGACCCTCCACTGGCCCAAGCCCCGCACCGACCTGCCGCGTCCGCCCGGCGCGCACCCGCTGGCGGGATCGGCGCATGTCTGGTTCGATCAGGTGCGGGCAATGAGCAACGCGCGTTTGCCGGTGCCGGCCGCAGAGGGCGCCACGGCCCGACTGGCGACGCCGCGCCCGGTGCTGCCCGGCCTGCCCACCGACCGCCCCCTGGTGATGGGGATCGTCAACGTAACCCCCGACAGCTTTTCGGACGGGGGCGAGACTCCGGATCGGGCGAGTGCCGTGGCACGGGCGAAAGCGCAGGTGGCCGCGGGGGCCGACATCCTGGACATCGGCGGTGAATCGACCCGCCCGGGCGCCGAGGATGTCTCCATCGCCGATGAAATCGACCGCACAGCGCCAGTGATCGCCGCACTGCGCGCAGCCGGAGTATCGACACCCATTTCCATCGACACCCGCAAGGCGGCGGTGGCGGCGGCCGCCCTGCGCGAGGGTGCGGACATGATCAACGACGTGGCCGCGCTCACCCATGATCCGGAACTCGGCCCCTTGGTGGCCGAGGCCGGCGTGCCGCTTTGCCTGATGCATGCTCAGGGCACGCCGCAGACCATGCAGATCGATCCGCGCTATGAGGACGTTCTGATCGAGGTGTTCGACTGGCTCGCCGCGCGGATGGCGGCAGCCGAAGGGCACGGCATCGACCGCGCACGCCTGATCGTCGATCCCGGTATTGGCTTCGGCAAGATGCTTGAACACAACCTCACCCTTCTGAAAGGGTTGGCGCTGTTTCATGGCCTCGGCGCCCCGATCCTGCTGGGCGCATCGCGCAAGCGGTTCATCGGTACCCTGTCGGGGGTCGAGGTGGCGGGGCAGCGGATGGCGGGGTCACTGGCGGTCGCGCTGCATGCGGCGGGGCAGGGGGCGCAGGTCCTGCGCGTCCACGACGTGACCGAGACGGTGCAGGCGCTCGCGCTGTGGCGCGCAATGACAACGGAGGGGGCATGAGCCGGAAACTCTTTGGCACCGACGGGGTGCGCGGACAGGCCAACACCTGGCCGATGACAGCCGAAGTCGCGCTGCGGCTGGGCGCGGCGGCGGGCCGTTATTTCCGCACCGATGGCACCAATGGCCACCGGGTGGTGATCGGCAAGGATACGCGGCTGTCGTGCTACATGCTCGAGAATGCACTCACCGCAGGCCTGACCTCGACGGGGATGAACGTGCTGCTGCTGGGTCCGGTGCCGACGCCGGCGGTGGGCTACCTGACCCGGTCGATGCGGGCCGATCTCGGCATCATGATCTCGGCCAGCCACAACCCGGCGACCGACAACGGCATCAAGTTCTTCGGCCCCGACGGCTTCAAGCTGTCGGACGAGGCCGAGGCGGCGATAGAGGCGATCCTGGAAGAGGCGGTCGCGCCCGTGCCGCCGCTGGAGATCGGACGCGCGCGTCGGATTGATGACGGGCTGGGCCGGTATGTGGAATACGCCAAGACCACGTTGCCGAGGGGCTTGCGGCTGAATGGATTGAAGGTGGTGGTCGATTGCGCCAACGGCGCGGCCTATCGCGCCGCGCCCGAAGTATTGTGGGAACTGGGCGCCGAGGTGATCCCGGTGGGGGTTTCCCCCGATGGTTTAAACATCAACCGCGATGTCGGCTCGACCAGGCCGCGGGCGGCGGCCGAGACAGTGGTGGCGCATGGCGCCGATCTGGGCATCGCGCTTGATGGCGATGCCGACCGGGTGGTGATCATCGACGAGACGGGCGCGGTGGCCGACGGCGACCAGATTATGGCGTTGCTGGCGGACCGCTGGGCGGATTCGGGGCGCCTGAACGCGGGCACGCTTGTGGCGACCGTGATGTCGAACCTTGGGTTGGAGCGGCATCTGCAGGCGCGCGGGCTGCGGCTGGAACGCACGGGCGTGGGCGATCGCTATGTGGTGGAGCGGATGCGGGCGGGCGGGTTCAACCTGGGTGGCGAGCAGTCGGGGCACATCGTGATGACCGACTACGCGACGACGGGTGACGGTCTGATCGCCGGGTTGCAGTTCCTGGGCGCGATGGTCGAGACGGGGCAGCAAGCGAGCACGCTCGTGCGCCGTTTCGATCCGGTGCCGCAACTGCTGAAGAATGTTCGTTACAGCGCGGGCCAGACCCCGATGGAAGCTGCATCGGTTCGCGATGCGATCGAGGATGCCGAGGCGCGGCTGGGGGGAACAGGCCGGCTTCTGATCCGCAAGTCTGGCACCGAGCCGCTGGTGCGGGTGATGGCCGAGTGCGAGGATCCGGTGCTTCTGGAGGCGGTCGTGGACGGCCTCGTGCGTGAGATCGAAGCGGCGCTTTAAACGCGCGCGTCGTCCGCAAGGCCGGCAGAATGGGGCGCGTCCAAAGCTTGACTACCAAATAATTTGTTGAATCATAAAGACGTTCACTTACTTGTTAACCGAATGGCAAGCGCGGATTTCACCGCTGCGCGAAGCGGTTCTGCCGCCGTTGTCTGGCCGCTTGCGGTCCGTCGAAAGTGCCCCTTGGGTGAGCCGGTCACTCCGTGCATCGCGGGCGAACCAAACCGATGCGGTTCCACTGTCCGGAGTCGCCGGCAGACCTGGATTGCTCAATTCCACCGCGATAACGTCTAAAAATTATGCAAATGATCAAATCTCGCGCAACTTGACCGCAGCGCGCCTTTTCGCGGCAGTTCCGAGGCGCTAAACCTCCGCGATAGTTCAGGTGCGAGAATCGATGCCCTCCATGGCCTTTCCCATCCCGATCGAGCCGCCGGTACTGCTGGCGCCGATGTCCGGCATTACCGACCTGCCGTTCCGGCGGGTCGTCGCGCGTTTTGGCGCCGGGCTGCTGGTCAGCGAGATGATCGCCTCGGGTGAGTTGGTGACGAAACGGGCCTCCAGTCGGGCGCGGGCAAGGATTGCGGCGGATGCGCCGACCGCGGTGCAACTGGCTGGCCGCGAACCCGGCGCGATGGCCGAAGCCGCGCGCATCGCCGAGGCGGGCGGCGCGCCGTTGATCGACATCAACACGGGATGCCCGGCCAAGAAGGTGGTGGGCGGGCTGTCTGGCTCTGCGTTGATGCGCGATCTGGATCTGGCGCTGCGCCTGATCGAGGCAGTGGTGCGGGCGGTCAGGGTGCCGGTCACGCTGAAGACGCGGCTGGGCTGGGATGACGATTGCCTGAACGCGCCCGAACTGGCGCGGCGTGCCGAGGCGGCCGGCATCCGCATGATCACCATTCACGGCCGAACGCGCGCCCAGTTCTACACCGGCCGCGCCGACTGGCGGGCTATCCGCGTGGTGCGCGCGGCGGTGCGCATTCCGGTGATCGCCAATGGCGATATCCACGGCCCCGCCGATGCTCGCGCTGCGCTGGCGCAGTCGGGCGCGCAGGGGGTGATGGTGGGGCGCGCGGCGCAGGGCCGTCCCTGGGTCTTGGCGCAGATTGCCGCGGGGCTCTTCGGCCGCCCCGCGCCTGTCGTTCCGCATGGCACTGCGCTGGTGGATCTGGTCGGCGGTCACTACGAGGCAATGCTGTCCTTCTACGGCCGCGACCTGGGCCTGCGCGTCGCGCGCAAGCATCTGGGGTGGTATGTTGACGCCGTCGGCGGCCCGGTCGATTTGCGTGCCCGACTTCTGCGTGCGCCGGACCCCGCCGAGGTCATGGCGCTGCTGGCCGATGCGCTGACCGCGCGGGAGGCTGCCGCATGATGCCCGCCACCGGCGTGATCTGGGCCGCGCTGCCGGTGCCCGCACTGCTGATCGCGCCGGATAACGGGGTCGAGCGGATCTTGGGATGCAACCCGGCGGCCGAGCTGTTTCTGGCGGCATCCAGCGCTGCGCTGTCGGGCGAGCCGGCCTTCGATCGGCTGACGATCGATGCGCCGATGGAAGAGGCATTCGCCCGCACCCGCGCGAACCGCGCCCCCATCTTCATCAACGATGCGGATGTCTGCACCGGCGACCGCCCGCCGGTTCTGTGCAACTTGCAGATCGCCCCGCTGACCGACGGCGAGGATACGGTCCTGCTGTTGATCGCACCGCGCGATATTGCCGGGCGGCTGGGGCGCACGCAGGCGGTCAAGGCGGCGGCGCGCTCGGCCATCGGCATGGCCGAGATGCTGGCGCACGAGATCAAGAACCCGCTGGCCGGGATCGCCGGGGCGGCGCAGTTGCTGTCGATGGGCCTGCCAGCCTCCGACCGCGAACTGGCCGACCTGATCGTCGAGGAGACCCGCCGCATCGTGAAGCTTCTGGAACAGGTCGAGCAGTTCGGCGACCAGCGCCCGCCCGAACGGCGCGCGGTCAACCTGCACGATGTCCTGGAGCGCGCGCGGCGCTCGGCCATTGTGGGGTTCGGCGCGCATATGCGCATTCTCGATCAGTATGACCCGTCGCTGCCGCAGACGCTGGCCGATCCTGACCAGTTGCTGCAGGTGTTCCTGAACCTTCTGAAGAATGCCTCCGAAGCGCAGCCCGAGGGCGGTACGATCCGCATTCGCACCTATTTCGAGCGCGGCCTGCATCTGCGCCGCACGGGGGGACCCGTTTCCCTGCCGCTGCATGTGGAGATCGTGGACGATGGCCCCGGCCTGCCCGCAGAGATTGCCGAGCAGGTGTTTGAGCCCTTCGTCTCGGGGCGCGAGAACGGCACTGGCCTGGGGCTCGCGCTGGTGTCAAAGATCATCGCCGCGCATGACGGCTGGGTCGAGGTCGATCAGCGCCCCGGCCAGACCGTCTTTACCGTCTCCCTGCCCATGGCGCCGCACAAACCCGAGGAGTGATCCCGATGGATGGAACTGTCCTGGTTGCCGATGACGATCGAACGATCCGCACGGTGCTGACGCAGGCGCTGACCCGCGCGGGCTGCCGGGTTCATGCGACCTCCAGCCTGACGACGCTGATGCGATGGGTCGAGGAGGGCAAGGGCGATCTGGTCGTCTCGGACGTGATCATGCCCGATGGGAACGGCATCGAGATGCTGCCGCGGATCCGCGCGTTGCGCCCGAACCTGCCGGTGATCGTCATTTCGGCGCAGAACACGATCATGACCGCGATTCAGGCGACCGAGGCCGAGGCATGGGACTACCTGCCCAAGCCATTCGATCTGCCGGACCTGCTGAAACGCGCGGCCAAGGCGATGGAATCGAGCCCGCGCCGCGGCCGTTCTGCCGATGCCCCGCCCACGCGCGAGGTGATCGACCCGCCCGCCGATGCCGACTTGCCGCTTGTCGGGCGCACGCCGGCGATGCAGACGCTCTACCGGCTGGTGGCGCGGGTGATGAACACCGACATGCCGGTCCTGATCACCGGCGAATCCGGCACCGGCAAGTCGCTGATCGCGCGGGCGCTGCACGATTTTTCGGACCGGCGCGCGCAGCCTTTCGTCGTCGCGGCGGGTCAGGACCTGGGGCAGGGCGAGCAGACCGCGATGCCGACCCTTGTCGCGAGGGCGCGAGCGGGCACGCTGGTGATCGACGGTCTGGGCGATCTGGACGGGGCAGCGCAGGCACGGCTGGTGCGGTTGCTGGATACCCTGCCCGAGAATGGCCCCCGGCTTTTGGCCATCGCCGAGGGCGATCTGTCGGCGGCACTGGAATCGGGTGTGTTTCGCCAGGACCTCTATTACCGGCTGGCGGGGATGACACTGCATGTTCCACCCTTGCGCGAGCGGATCGAGGATATTCCGTTGCTGGCCGAGCATTTCCTGAGCCGCGCGGTGCGCGAGGCAGGAAGCGCGCGTACGCTGGCGCCGGCGGCGGTCGATCTGATGCGCCATTACACCTGGCCCGGCAATGTGCGGCAACTGGAGAATACCATGCGCCGGCTGGTCGTCACCGGCCAGTCGTCCGAGGTCTCGCGCCCCGAGATGGAAGCGGCACTCAGCGGCCAACCCGCCGCCATGCCCGCCCATGATGGCACCCACGGCGAGAAACTGGGGGAATCCGTCGCCCGACACCTGCGTCGATATTTCGAATTGCACGGCGATGACCTGCCGCCGCCGGGCCTTTACGACCGGATCCTGCACGAGGTGGAGGCGCCATTGATCGAGATCGCGCTCGACTACACCGGCGGCAACCAAGCCAAATGCGCCGAGTTGATGGGGATCAACCGCAATACCTTGCGCAAGAAGATCAACGATCTGGATATTCGCGTGACACGCCGCCGCAAGTTGATGTAAACACGCCACAGGGCGTGGCCGCAGAGCCGCAGCCAGGCGCGCAGTGATGCGCCGACCGGAAGAGGCACCGGAACGAGGCATCGGATCGAGGCGGCGAGCGGCAGTTGATGGCGACGGACACTCCGGCAGACAGGCCCGTGGGACCCCTGACGGTCCGGCCAGGCCCTCCGCAACGCAGCCCACGCCGTCGCCGCCTTCAGGCAATCGCCACTTTCATGCTGGTCGCGCTGGCGCCGCTTCTGGTGTTCGCGACCGTGGTGGTGTTGGGGCCTTTCACGGTTCCGGCGGGGCTGCCGTCGCTGCGGATCATCCTGCTCCTCGACCTCGTCTACATTCTGAGCGTCGCGGCGCTGGTCATGGCGCGCATCGCCCGCATGGTCGCGGCGCGGCGGCAGCGTTCGGCCGGCTCGCGGTTGCACATGCGGCTCTCGGCACTTTTCGCGATCATTGCCCTGCTCCCGGCGATCACCGTCGCCGTGTTCGCCGTCATCACCATCAACTTCGGCCTTGAAGGCTGGTTTTCCGAGCGCGTGCGCAACGTTGTCGGATCCTCGCTCGCGGCTGCGGAGGCCTATCAGAGCGAGCAGGAGGACAACCTGATCGAGGACGGTCTCGCGGTTGCCTGGCGGTTGGAGAACGTGCTGGCGACCGACCCGCTGGTGCCCGAAGGCGAACTGCGTCAAGTCCTGAGCCAGGCGCAGGCAGACGTGCAGCGGGGGCTGCGCGTGGCGTTCATCATCGATGGCGATGGTGCTTTGCGGCTGCGGGGTGAGCGGTCCTACCTGTTCGATTTCATCCAGCCCGCGCGCGACGAGCTTGACCGCGCCCTGGCTGGGGAGCTGGTCCTGATACGCGACTGGGCCAACAGCGAGTTTCGCGCGCTGGTGCCTCTGTCCGGACGCGCCGACCGTCTGCTCTACATTGCCCGTGGTGTGGATGGCGATCTGTTGAGCTTGCTCGACGACACCCAAGAGACGATCCAGCTCTACACCCAGCTCGAACGCGAACGGGGCCGATTGCTGTTCAACTTTGGATTGATCTATCTCGGCTTTGCGATGATCCTGATCCTGGCGGCTGTCTGGCTCGGGATGTGGTTTGCCGAACGCCTTTCGCGCCCGATCGGGCGGTTGGCGGGCGCTGCCGAGATGGTCGGCGCGGGCGACCTTGACCAGCAAGTGCCCGAGGAACGGGGGGATGACGAGATTGCTTTGATGGGCCGCGTCTTCAACCAGATGACGCGTCAGCTGAAACTTCAGCGCGAGACGCTTCTGACCAATACCCGGCAGATCGAGGAACGCCGGAGATTGTTCGATTCGGTGCTGGGGTCGGTCACCGCGGGGGTGATCGGGCTGGACGAGGAAGGGCAGGTCGATTTCGTCAACCGCTCGGCCGAGACATTGCTTGGCATACACGGCGAGGATGCCTATCGTCGACCGCTGGCCGATGTGGTGCCCGAGTTCGCCGCGCTCCTCGACCGCCTGCGTGCCGGGGATGGGCGGCTTGACGGCCGGATTCAGGATGAACTGCGCCTGAGCAGGGGCGGGCGGCTGGAGACGCTGCTGGCCCGTCTCGCCGAGCGGCGCAATGCCGCCGGGGCGTTAGAGGGGTATGTGTTGGCCTTCGACGACGTGACTGAACTCGTGTCGGCGCAACGCATGGCGGCTTGGGGTGATGTCGCGCGGCGCATCGCGCATGAAATCAAGAACCCGCTGACCCCGATCCAGTTGTCGGCTGACCGGATCAAGCGCAAGTTCCGCCGCCACCTGGCCGCGGAGGATGCCGCCGCCCTCGAAGACCTCACCGATGTGATCGTTCGGCAGACCAACGACTTGCGGCACATAGTTGACGAATTCTCGCGCTTCGCGAGGATGCCCGAACCCGACCGTCGGCCCCATGACCTGGTGCAGGTGGTGCGCGATGCCGTCACGCTGCAGGAGATGGGCATGCCCGGCGTCGAGATCGTGGCCTGGCTTCCAGAGGAGCCGCTGATCCTGGATATTGATCGCGCCATGATCGGCCAGGCGTTGACAAATATCATTAAGAATGGCGGCGAAGCCATTGAAACGCTGCGTGAAAGTGGTTCAGAATCCAGTGATTACGTCCCGCGCATCGAGGTGGTGATGGCGGTTGAGGGAGGGGCGGTGACAATCGGCGTGGCCGATAACGGTATCGGGCTTCCGGCCGACCGGTCACGCCTCTTTGAGCCCTATGTTACCACGCGCGAGAAGGGCACCGGACTCGGCTTGCCCATCGTGAAGAAGATCATCGAGGAGCATGGCGGGACATTGCGTTTGCGCGACGCGCCCGTCTTCGAAGGCGGCACCCATGCCGGGGCGCTCGCCGAAATCCGTTTGCCCCTGCTGAGCGGCCGCACGCCGCGATCCGGGGCGGAACAAGAGACCGAGGCAGAGGCATGAGCGACATCCTGATCGTCGATGACGAACGCGACATCCGCGAGCTGATCTCCGAAATCCTGCGCGACGAGGGGTATTCGACCCGCGTCGCCGCGAACGCCGATGAGGCGATGAACGCGATCAGCAGCGACCCGCCCGCGCTGCTGATCCTCGACCTCTGGCTGAAGGACAGCCGTATGGACGGCATCGGCATCCTGATGGCGGTCAAGCGCGAGCATCCGGGGATCCCGGTGGTCATCATCTCCGGACACGGGAACATCGAGATCGCGGTCGCCGCGATCAAGAAGGGCGCCTATGACTTCATCGAGAAGCCGTTTAACATCGACCAGTTGATGGTGGTGATCGGCCGGGCGATGGAGACCTCACGCCTGCGGCGCGAGAATACCCAGCTTCGCCGGCGCGATGGCGGCCCGACCGAGATGATCGGGCAGAGCAACGCCATGAAGCTTCTCAAGGGCCAGCTTTCGAAGGTCACCAAGTCGAACGGCCGGGTCATGCTGACCGGCCCCTCGGGCTGCGGAAAGGAAATGGCCGCGCGCTACATACATGCGCATTCCAACCGCGCTGACGGCCCCTTTGTCAGCGTTTCCTGCGCGGCGATCGAACCCGACAAGATGGAGACCGTGCTCTTCGGGCAGGAAGGCGCGCAGGGGGTGGTGCCGGGACTTCTGGAGCAGGCGAACGGCGGGATCATCTACCTGGATGAGGTTGCCGACATGCCCTCAGGCACGCAGTCGAAGATTCTGCGCGTGCTGGTCGATCAGACCTTCACCCGCGTGGGCGGCAGTGCCCGCGTGAAGGTGGATCTGCGCGTCATCTCCTCGACCACGCGCGACCTGCGGGCAGAGATCGCCGCCGGCACCTTCCGACAAGAGCTATACGACCGGCTGAACGTGGTGCCCATTCCCGTTCCGGCGCTGGAGGAACGCCGCGATGACATCCCCCATCTAGCAGCGCATTTCATCGATCATTTCCATCAGGGGCAGGGGCTGCCGAAGCGCGACCTCTCGCCCGAAGCCGAGGCGCAGTTGCAGGCGATGGGCTGGCCGGGCAACATCCGTCAGCTGCGCAACGTGATCGAACGCGCGTTGATCCTGGGTGAGGCGACCGGCCCGATCGAGGCGCGCGAATTGCAGGGCGAGAACGGTCAGGGTGGCGAGGAGGGGCGCGTGGTCCTGTCGGGGGCGCTGGCGACGCTTCCGTTGCGCGAGGCGCGCGAGCTTTTCGAGCGCGAGTATCTGATGACTCAGATCCATCGCTTCGGCGGCAACATTTCGCGCACGGCGACCTTTGTGGGGATGGAACGCTCGGCGCTTCATCGCAAGCTGAAATCGCTGGGGGTGGGCACCGGCGCACTGAATGGCGCGCGTGCCGACCGCGAACAGGTCTGAGGCGGCGATGAAGGTCATCATCTGTGGGGCGGGGCAAGTCGGCTGGCAGATCGCCCGGCAACTGGCGAGCGAAGGCAACGACGTCGCCGTCGTCGACAACAATCCCGCATTGGTGCGGCGCGCCACCGACACGCTGGAGGTTCAGGGCGTGATCGGCTTTGCCTCGCATCCCGACGTGCTGGAAGCCGCCGGCGCGCATGACGCCGACATGGTGATTGCCGCGACCTTTTCGGACGAGGTGAACATGGTCACCTGTCAGGTCGCGCATTCGCTTTTTGATGTCACGCGCAAGATCGCCCGGCTGCGCAACCAGTCCTACCTAGAGGCGCGCTATTCCGATCTGTTCCGCACTGAACACGTGCCCATCGATGTCATCATCAACCCCGAGCGCGAGGTCTCGATGGCGGCGTTGCGCCGGATCGGTGCCCCCTCTACCTTCGATGTGCAGGATTTCCTGGACGGTCGCGTGCGTCTGGCCGGCATCGTGCTCGCCGACGACTGCCCGGTGCTGAACACCGCGCTGCGCGAGTTGACGGAGCTTTTCTCCACCTTGCGCGCCATCGTCGTCGGTGTCCGGCGCGCAGGCCGGCTCTTTGCGCCGGAGCCCGAGGATCAGCTTTATGCAGGCGATCAGGTCTATGTCATCTCGGATACCGAGGATCTGCCCCGCACGCTGGAGATTTTCGGCAAACCCTTGCCCCGGCAGGAGCGGGTGGTGGTGATCGGCGCGGGAAATGTCGGGCTGACCGTTGCGCGGGCCCTGGAAGCTGGTCCCGACCGTATCCGCGTGCGCGCCATCGAGAGGGATCGCGCCCGCGCCGAACGCGCCGCCGATGCGCTGGAACGCACGATCGTTCTCAACGGCGACGGGATGGACAGCGACATCCTGGCCGAAGCCGGGGTGGAGCGTGCCGATGCGGTGCTGGCGGTGACCGATGACGACAAGATCAACCTGCTGGCCTCGGTCCGGGCCAAGGCAATGGGCTGCAAGATGTCGATCGCGCTGATCAACGACCCCTCGCTTGCGCCGCTGATGGAGCATCTGGGCATCGACGCCTATATCAACCCGCGCGCAACCACCGTCTCGTCCATCCTGCGCCATGTGCGTCACGGTCGGGTGCGGTCGATATATACCGTTGGCGATGGCGAGGCCGAAGTGATCGAGGCGCAGGTGCTTTCCACCTCGTCGCTTGCGGGGCGCACGATCGGCAGCGCCGATTTTCCCGAGGGCGCGCTGGTCGGCGCGGTGCTCAAGGGCGGGCAGCTTGTCCGGCCCAAGGGGTCGACCTTGCTGGAGGCGGGCGACATCCTGGTCATCTTCGTTCTGAAGAAGGACGTCCCTGAGGTGGAACGACTGCTGCAGGTGGCGGTGGAGTACTTCTGAAATGCCCGCGCGTCTCGTCCGAACGCCGGTGCCAGTCCTGCTTCTGGGGGCAGTGGGATGCGCGATGCTTCTGCCCGCATCCTATGCGTTCTTGTCGGATTCCGCCCCCACCGGGCGGGCATTTCTCTATTCATCGATCGTGCTGATCCTGGTGGCGCTGCTACTCGCCATTGCACTGATCGGCGGGGGCGGGCGTCGGCAGGCCAACGCGCTTTTGCCGATCTTCGGTGCGGCGTATCTGCTCTTGCCGGCAGCGATGGCGTTGCCCCTGGTCGAAGCGGTGCCGGAGCTCCGATTTCGCGATGCCTGGTTCGAAATGGTCGCAAGCTTCACCACCACTGGCGCAACGCTTCTGGATGACCCTGACCTCGTCTCCCCGGCCGTGCATCTATGGCGCGGCCTGGTGGCTTGGTTCGGTGGGCTTTTCATCCTGGTCGCGGTAATGGCGCTGATGGCGCCGCTCGGCCTCGGCGGGTTCGAGGTCATCCGCGAGAAGGCGCAGGTTCCGTTGATGCGCGCCGATGCCGGCGATGATGCTGCCGTGCGGCTGCGACAGCAACTGGGCCTTGTCCTGCCGCCCTATCTGACCGCGACGGCGCTGGTCTGGGCGGCCCTTGCCAGCCTTGGCGTTTCGGGGTTCGATGCGTTGATGCAGGCGATGGCGGCGCTCTCGACCTCGGGGGTGCTGGCACAGGCCGGGTTGGGTTCGATAGGTCTTGGCGCCGAGATCGTGCTTTTTGTCGCGCTGATCCCGGCGCTCAGCTTGCGTCTGCGTCCCGGTCCACGGGGCTTTGAGCGATTTGCCCCGCAACGGGATCCCGAACTGGTTGCCGCCGCTGGCATAATGGCCGTCGTGATCGCCATCGTCGTCTTTCGCCATATCGTCGCCGGGGCCGATCTACCCGCCGACGAAGCCTACCCCGCGCTGGGACGGGCGATCTGGGGCATGGCGTTCAACGGGCTGTCCTTCCTGACGACGGCGGGGTTGGTCAGCGACGACTGGGTGACGATGCGCGCCTGGTCGGGGCTTTCGCCGCCGGGGCTGCTGTTGGTGGGGCTGGCGCTGATGGGCGGTGGCGTCGCGACCACTGCAGGCGGCGTCAAGCTGTTGCGGATGCACGCCATGGCGCGCATGGGTCGGGTCGAGTTGGAGCGGCTGATCTTCCCCTCGCTCGTCGTGGGCGGTGGGGCGCAGGCGCGGCTTGTAGCCAGCCGGGGTGCGCGTGCGGCCTGGCTCTTGGCGATGGTCTTTGCCATGGTCGGCGTCGTGCTGGTGGCGATCCTGATGATCATGGGCCTCCGTTTCGAGACGGCGCTGGTGTTCGGCATCTCGGCGCTGACCACGACCGGACCGCTGACGCAGGTCGCCGGCGAGGCCCCGCTCCTCTGGAGCAGTCTTGGTGATTCGGCCCGTGGGCTGCTGGCGCTGGCGATGATCCTGGGGCGGCTTGAGATCCTGGTTCTGGTTGCCCTGGTGATGGCGCGGCTCGGGCGAAACTGACGCAACGGGCGCCGCGACGGGTCCACAACCGGAAGGCAAGTGTCCAAGGTGCGGATTTTAGGCTGGAAAGATCGCGCAAGGCGCTCCATACTCCGCGACCGGGGGGTACGCTGCGTCGGCGAACTTGGCGCAGGCCACGAATAAAAAAGGCAAAAGCGATGGCCAACGATAAACAGAATCTTCAGGATGCGTTTCTCAATCACGTTCGCAAGAACAAGGTTCCAGTCACCATTTTTCTGATCAACGGGGTGAAGCTGCTTGGCGTGATCACCTGGTTTGACAATTTCTGCGTGCTTCTTCGCCGTGAGGGACAGAGCCAGCTGGTCTACAAGCATGCGATTTCGACCGTGATGCCGGGCCAGCCGATCAACCTCTATTCCGGCGACGAATGAGCCGGGCCGGTCGGCCACGGTGATGATCGAGGTTGCCGATCTCGGTGGTGACGGGGATACACGTCCCACCCGTGCGCTGGTCCTCCATCCCGAAATTCGGGGTGATCCGCGCCGGCGCGAGGCCGAGGCGGCGCTGGCCGAGGCGATGGCGCTTGCCCAGGCGCTGCCTGGGATCGATCTGATCGACGGGCAGATCGTGCGATTGCCGCGCGCTCATCCGGGCAAGCTGTTCGGTTCGGGCAAGCTCGAGGAGCTCAAGGGCCGCATCGAGGAAGACGAGATCGAACTGGTGTTGATCGACGGTCCGGTCAGCCCCGTCCAGCAGCGCAACTTGGAGCGCGACTGGAAGGTGAAGTTGCTGGATCGGACCGGCCTGATCCTGGAAATTTTCGCCGACCGCGCCCGCACACGTGAGGGGGTATTGCAGGTCGAACTGGCCGCGCTCAGCTACCAGCGCACGCGGCTGGTGCGGGCCTGGACGCATCTTGAGCGCCAGCGCGGCGGATTGGGTTTCGTCGGCGGTCCCGGCGAGACGCAGATCGAGGCTGACCGGCGCGCGATCGACACCCAGATCGTGCGTTTGCGTCGTAAGCTCGACAAGGTCGTGCGCACGCGCGAACTGCACCGCGCCGCCCGCCGGCGCGTGCCTTACCCGATCGTGGCGCTGGTGGGGTACACGAACGCGGGCAAATCGACGCTCTTCAACCGCATGACTGGGGCGCAGGTATTGGCGAAGGATATGCTCTTCGCCACGCTCGATCCGACGATGCGCGCGGTGACGCTGCCGGGTGGGTTGCAGGTGATCCTGTCCGATACCGTGGGCTTCATCTCGGACCTGCCGACGCAGCTCGTCGCGGCCTTCCGCGCAACGCTCGAGGAGGTGCTTGAGGCCGATCTGATCGTCCATGTCCGTGATATCGCCCATCCCGAAAGCGAGGCGCAGGCCGCCGATGTCGAGGCGATCCTGGCGGATCTGGGCGTCGCCGACGCGACCGCGCGGATCGAGGTCTGGAACAAGGCCGATCTGCTGCCAGTAGATGATCCGCAGCTGACTGTCGCGGCCCGGCGCGAGGGCGTTTTCGTGGCCTCGGCGCTGACCGGGCAGGGACTGGAGGCGGTCTTCGCCGCGATCACCGAAACACTCGATGAGGCACGCACGACCGCGGAACTGGAGCTGGCCTATGACCAGGGCCGGGCGCGCGCCTGGCTGCACGAACAGGGCGTGGTTCAGGCCGAGGAGCCGGGCGAGGCGGGCATGCGGGTAAGCGTGAATTGGACCACCACGCAGCGCCGGCGCTTCGAAGCCATCCTGGCCGCCGAGGAGGCGGAGGCAGAGGGCCCTCAGTCATCGTCCTGATCGACGAGGGAAATTTCGCCCGACTCCAGAAGCCCCCGCACCGCATCGGCCACTGCGGCCATGGCGGCTTCGGCGTCGGCGGTTTTCACGCGACCACGCGCCTCGGCCTCTTCGCGCAACGTGGCGGCCATGCGTTGGGACATGTTCGCCAGCAGAAACTCGGCAGATTGTGCAACCTCGCTATCCGGCTGCGCAAGAGCAGCGGCCAGCGCGGTGATCAGTTCGTCCTGCGCGACGTTGCGCAACACCCGCGGCACGTCGCGCGGCGTGAGGCGAGTGTGGATATGTTCGAAGGTGAAGATCGCCTTGCGGACGCCTTCGGCAAATCCCTGATCCTCTTCGCCAAGTTCCGCCAGTAGCCGGTCGCGGATCTGCGAGGGGGCAAGATTCAGGATTGCGCCCATCCGGTCGGTCGGCGGCGTTTCGAAGGCACGCGCCGGGCGCTGGTCCAGTTGCATCGCCAGTGACCGACCGATGCGGATGACGGTTTGCGGCGCAATCCCCCCAGTCAGCGAAATTGCATAGGCGACGCGGCGCGCGCGTTCTCCCGGCATCCGGCCGAGAAGTGCGGCTGCCTTCTTGACCGACAGTTTCGACAACGCCACCGCGGCGATTTCGGCGCTTTCGGGGGTCAGGACCTCGATCAGTTCATCCAGCTCGGCGGTAGCTATCCGTTCCCAGGGGTCGGCGGTGCCGCGACCGGCCGCCAGATCGCGCAACCGACGCGCTGCTGCCGGGCTCAACTTGCCTTCCAGCGCCTTCAGCGCCCCGTCAATGCCACCGGCAAAGCTGAGTCCCACCTGGTCGAGCGTTTCGAGAAATTCGCTGACGACCGATTCCAACGTATCGCGATCAACCAGGCGCATGGCGGCAATCTGTTCGGTCAGATCGGTCTGCATGTCGTCGGGCAGACTGGTCAGGTCGATCTCGGCCCCCTCGGCAATCAGCAGGCGCACGACGATTGCAGCCTTCTGTCGTCCGCTCAGCGCCGGTATGCGACGCCCGCGCGGGCTGGTGGCATGGCTAGGCGCATCGGGTGAGGTCGGCGGCGCGGCCCGGGGCCGGGAGCGCTCGGGCAAGGGGCCAGTGTTGATCTGCGGCAGGGTCGTGGTCATGGCTGGAGATGATCCTTGTCGAATCGAAGCCTAGCATCCCAGTGAAGGGTTAACAGCATCCTGAAATTGCGACGTAATTCGCCGGCATTCGGTCAAATATCAAAGCCGCGTTCAGCTGGTTCTGGCGGTCGGCCGGTTAAACGACGTGTCGCGCTGGACAGATGTGCCCGACAGCCCGCCTTCGTTCAGAAGCCAGTCGACGATCTGCGCAACCCCAAGACCGCGCCGCAGATCGGCCAGCACGAACGGCCGTTCCGCGCGTGCCCTTGCGGTGTCGGCGCGCAGAAGGTCCAGATCAACGCCGACATGAGGTGCGAGGTCGGTCTTGTTGACGACCAGCAGGTCCGAGCGCGTGACGCCCGGGCCGCGTTTGCGCGGGATGTCCTGACCTGCGGCGGTGTCTATGACGTAGATCGTGAGATCCGCCAGTTCCGGCGAGAAGGTCGCCGCCAGGTTGTCTCCCCCGGACTCGATCACCACAAGGTCCAGGTCGGGGAAGACCGCGCACAGATCCGCTAACGCTGCCAGGTTGATTGAGGCATCTTCGCGGATCGCGGTATGCGGGCAGCCGCCGGTTTCCACCCCACGGATCCGCGCGGCGGGCAAAACCTGGGCACGGGTCAGGAACTCCGCATCCTCGCGCGTGTAGATGTCGTTGGTGACGACCGCCATCGACAGATGCGGGGCAAGCGCGCGGGCAAGTTCGGCGGTCAGCGTGGTCTTGCCGGCGCCGACCGGGCCGCCGATGCCAAGACGCAGAGGTCCGTTTGCACTCATGTTCGGAAGATCCTTGTATCCAGTTGCTCGTGCTGCATCGACGCGAGGTCCGACCAGAGCGT
>CAZKSE010000021.1:22860-26380 GCA_964555305.1 uncultured Rhodobacter sp.
AGATCCTTGTATCCAGTTGCTCGTGCTGCATCGACGCGAGGTCCGACCAGAGCGTGCCGCTGCCCAGATCGCGCGCCCGGGCCCGGTTGGCGGCGCGGGCGATGGCCGGCGTCATTTCGGCGAGAATGCCCTGTCCTTCCGTCTGACCGAGCGGGATATGGCGTGTGGCGATGACGCAGAGATTGCCGAGAAACGCCTGAAGATAGAGGGCGATGACCTCGACCCGCGGCAGACCCAGCGGGCCTGCGGCCTCGCCCACCGCGACGGGCAGGGTGCGCGGTGGCAGGGCGCGACCGGACAGGGCGGAGACGGTTCGGGCAAAGGCGGTGCCCTGGGCGAGCGTTTCCTCCAGCCGCTCAGCCGATGGCGAGAGGGCGCGCGCGGTGGCATCGAGGGCGTTGTGATCGACGCGCGGTGACAGGGCGGCGGCGAGAAGCGCGGCCTCCTGCCGGGCGGAGCCCGCGTCGAGTAGATCGTGCAGCCAGCCGCGCAGGCTTGCGGCATCGCAGATCTTTCCCTGCGCGATGACGGCCTCGAGCCCGTGGGAATAGGCGTAGGCGCCGGTGGGAAAGGCGGGCGACAGCCACTGTATCAGCGCCAGCAACTGTGCGGTGCGATCAGCCGTGGGAATGAGGGCCATGATCATGCGTATGGTCATGGCCGTGCGCGTCACCCGGGCCGTGTGCGTGTCCCATCGTCCGGCCGGTACCATAGGCGCCGCCTTCGGGCGCGAAGGGCTGGCGAGCGGGACGGATCTCGGCACCCAGTTGGCGCAGCATCGCCTCCAGCACGTGATCGGCGCGGATGATCAGGCTGTCGCGCGCGATGCGGCAGGGGGTATGGCGATTGCCGATATGCCAGGCGAGCCGTGGCAGATCGCCGGTGATGATCAGCACGTCCTCCTCGGCCGGCACGATCTGGATGCAGCGTCCGTCGGCCAGTTCGAAGCCGGTATGGGCGTCGAGGTTGGTGACCGTCGGGAGATCGACTAGGAAAGCGGCGCCACTTAGCGTGATCAGCCGTTTGCGCCGCAGTAGCCGCGCCTCGTAATCCAGTACGACGGCATCGTGCCAGGTTGCGGGCACTTCGGAAAGAAGCCGCGAGACGGGGGGCAGGCTGCTCATGGAATCCGCCGCCCCGGTTGCCGTTTGCCGTCTAGCGCGTCAGTTCCTTGCGGAAGACATGGCGCACGATCTGATCGCGGGTGATGCCCAGTTCTACCAGATCGCTGTCGCTCAACCTGTCCAGATAGGCGATCTGCCGTCGTCGGCCATGCGCATGGAGATAGGCGTTGACCCCCTGCCCAAGCGTGACGAAGTACTGATCCAGTTGGCGGGAAAGCTCGGCGCTGAGCGCGGGCGTTGCAGGTATCGACACTGGAAACCCCTATTGCCTCAGGTTTCCTCCCTCGTGCTCCAATATAGCCGATGCTCGCCGCTGGGACGACCCCGGAGGACGAAGAAACGCATTCTGGCCGTGTCATCGATGCAACCCTGTCAGTAAAGGAAGTAGCGCTGTGCAAGCGGCAGTTCGTCGGCCGGCGCGCAGGTAAGAAGCACCCCGTCGGCCCGAACCTCGTAGGTTTCCGGGTCGACCTCGATCTGGGGGCGCGCATCATTCAGCCGCATGTCGGCCTTGCTCAGGCCGCGACACCCCGCAACCGGCAGCAGGCTCCGCTGCAGCCCAAGTCGGTCGCCCACGCCATCGTCCAACGCGGCGCGACTGACGAAGGTGACAGCCGAGGATGTCGCCGCGCGCCCCAGTGTGCCGAACATTGGGCGGCTGTAGACGGGTTGCGGTGTCGGTATGGAGGCATTGGGATCGCCCATCTGCGCCATCACGATCATGCCGCCGATCAGCACCATCTCTGGCTTCGCGCCGAAAAAGGCGGGCGACCAGATCACCAGATCGGCGCGCTTGCCCGCCTCGATCGAACCGATCTCTTGCGCCATCCCGTGCACCAGCGCCGGGTTGATCGTGTATTTCGCGATATACCGACGCACACGCTGGTTGTCGTTTTCGCCCCTCTCCTCGGGCAGGGGGCCACGCTGTCGCTTCATCTTGTGGGCGGTCTGCCAGGTGCGGATGATCACCTCTCCGACGCGACCCATCGCCTGGCTGTCCGAGGCCATGACAGAAAACGCGCCCATGTCGTGAAGAATGTCCTCGGCGGCGATTGTCTCGCGCCGGATGCGGCTTTCGGCAAAGGCGACATCTTCGGGGACTCGGCGGCTGAGGTGGTGGCAAACCATCAGCATGTCGAGATGCTCTTCGATCGTGTTGACCGTGTAGGGCATCGTTGGGTTGGTCGATGATGGCAGAATATTCGCCATTCCGCAGACCTTGATGATGTCCGGGGCATGGCCGCCTCCCGCCCCTTCGGTATGGAAGGCGTGGATCGTGCGCCCGGCAATCGCGGCGATCGTGTCTTCCACGAAACCCGATTCATTCAGCGTGTCGGTGTGGATCATCACCTGCACGTCGGTTTCCTCTGCCACCGTCAGGCAGCAGTCGATGGCGGCGGGGGTCGTGCCCCAATCCTCGTGCAGTTTCAGCGCGCAAGCCCCGGCGCGCACCATCTCGTGCAGCGCGCCGGGCAGGCTGGCGTTGCCCTTGCCGGCCAGGCCGAAGTTCATCGGCAGCCCGTCAAGCGCCTGCAGCATTCGTCCGATATGCCAGGGCCCGGGCGTGCAGGTCGTCGCGAGCGTGCCGTGTGCCGGCCCGGTGCCGCCGCCCAGCATCGCCGTGATGCCGGAATGCAGCGCGTCCTCGACCTGCTGGGGGCAAATGAAGTGGATATGCGCGTCGAATCCGCCAGCGGTGACGATCCGTCCTTCGGCGGCGATAATCTCGGTGCCCGGGCCGATGACGATCTCGACGCCGGGTTGGGTATCGGGATTGCCGGCCTTGCCGATCTTCGCGATCCGGCCGTCCTTCAGCCCGATATCGGCCTTGTAGATGCCGGACCAGTCGACGATCAGCGCATTGGTCAGCACGGTGTCCATCGCCCCCTCGGCCCGTGTGGCCTGCGACTGGCCCATCCCGTCGCGGATCACCTTGCCACCGCCGAACTTGACCTCTTCGCCATAGGTGGTCAGGTCGCGCTCAACCTCGATCATGAGGTCGGTATCACCCAGGCGGACCCGGTCGCCGGTAGTGGGGCCGAACATTTCGGCATAAGCCGCGCGCGGAAGCGTGTGGGGCATCAGAGGGGTCCCATCGTCTGGCCCCGGAAGCCGAAGACCCGTCGTGCGCCACCCAGGGGGACTAGCCGGACCTCGCGCCTCTGGCCGGGTTCAAAGCGCACGGCGGTTCCGGCGGGAATGTCGAGGCGCTGCCCCCGGGCTGCCGCCCGGTCAAAAGCGAGCGCGGGGTTGGCCTCGGCGAAATGATAGTGCGATCCGACCTGAACGGGCCGATCGCCGGTATTCGCGACCTCCAGCACGGTGACCGCGGCACCCGCGTTCAATTCGATCTCGCCTGCCGCAGGGATCACTTCGCCGGGGATCATCGACTTATT
>CAZKSE010000022.1:0-26230 GCA_964555305.1 uncultured Rhodobacter sp.
CGGCGCCCGACCCAGCCCGCCATCATGCCAAAGAGCAGGAAGAAAAGCAGGATCACCGGCAGGATGATGACAAGAAAGAACAGCGCCTCCAAATTCAGCGCCACCGCCACCCCCAATGAGGCCAGGAAAGCCCCGCGCGCCACCAGCACCCGCCACAGCCGTCCTGTCCCGCCTCCGGTCAGCATCGCATCGCCAAGCATGAAGGGAACGCCCCCCATGGCGAGACCAGCGATCACCGCCAGACGCCCCGGATGCGGCAGAAAGGAGGCAACATAGCGGTCGATCACGCCGCCCACCACCGCGATACCGAAAATTGCCACCGCCCCCGCGATCCACCAGACCCGCGACGGAAAAGCGCCCCGCAATGCCCCCCACCGCGCAAGCAGCGCCAGCGTGAGCAATCCGTAAAGCCCAAGGTGCAGCGCCAGGTAATCCGCCACCAGAACCGGCAGAAAGCGCACCTCCAGCGGCCAGAGCGCCAGCGGAACCAGAACCGCTGGCAATAACGCAGCGAGTAGAAATCGACGGGTTTCAAGCGGTTCTCCATCGACCGGCAATACCACCGGCAGAAGACGCGCAAACGGCCAGCCTAGAGCGACGACACTGATCAGCAGCAGCACGATCCAACCACCGCGACCCGTGACCGGCACGTCGCTCTGCCGCTCGAAAACTTCGTCCAGCCAGTCGCGCGCCGCATTCAGCGACGTCGTGGAATACAGGACACCCACATGTTCGACCCGTGGTGCGATCACGGCCCGCCGAGCGACGCCACTCTCAGGGTCGCGCACGGTGTCGCCCGCCTCCGCGTCGGGATCGATCTGTCGCAGGGCGCGCACCGCTTCCTCGGCCAGCCGGGTCTCCCAGGCGCCCGCGATCACCAACAGGTTGCGCGGTGCCTCGGAGGTCACCGAGCCGCTGAACATCGAAACCGCGACCACGGCCTGCGCCTGCGTGTCAGCCTGCGACTGACGGACCACGACGTCCGAGGCCATCGAATGACCCAGATAGGCCAGCCGGCCGTCCGCACGCGGATGTGCCAATGCGGCGCGCGCCACGCGGCCGGTCTCCTCCATCAACAGGCGCATGGTCCCCTCCACCGAGCCCACATCGCCCGACATCGGCCGCGGATTGCGGCCGTGTCCCTCGAAGTCGAAGCTGGCAACGACATACCCGGCCCGCGCCAGTGTCAGCGCAAAGGGCTCCATAAGTTGCCGGGATCCGGCGAAGCCGTGCGCTATCACCACCACCGGCGCGACATCGCTGCCTTGTCGCAGGTAAAGCGTTGCCGGCGTGCCTCCCTTGATCACGAGGGGAGCTATGGTCAGCCCCGCACGGTCGCTTTCAAGCCGCCAGATCGACAGGAAAATCGCCACGAGCGCCAGACACGCAATGATCACCCGCATGCTGCCACCCCCTTGTTACCTAGGGACTACGTCGACCCGGCGGGCATGGATCAACGCTCTGCGCCGTGGGGGCAATCCCCTGTCATCCTCGAAAGCGCGATCGCCATGGCCGGGCCTTTAACCTCAAGTGCTCGGCAGGTATCGACAGACAAGCGCAGAAAAGGAGCCCCCGCATGTGTGACGCCCCGGATAGCAACCCACCGCTCTCGATGGCCGCGCTCATGTCGCTTCCAGATGCCCGCTCCGAGGCCGTCTCGCCTGACGGCGGCTGCCTCGCCTATCTGTCGAACGCCAGCGGCACGCATCAGATCTGGCGGCGCGAACTGCCCGAGGGAGCGGCGCGGCAGCTGACCGATCTGCCGGAACCGGTGGGCGGGTTGGCTTACAGCCCGGTAGCGCGCGACTTGATCTTCACGACCGATCGCGGCGGGGACGAGCGGCACCAGCTCTGGCTGATACCCGCCGACAGTGAAACCCCCCAGCCGCTGACACAGGATCCCGCGACCGTACATGCCTGGGGCTGCTGGTCACCCGATGGGCGACGCATCGCCTATACATGCAACGCGCGCGACCGACGGATCATGGATGTGATGATCATGGACCCGACCACCCGCGCCACCGCACGAGTGATGACCGGTCTCGGCTACTGCGAGGCGCTGTGCTTCACCCCCGATGGCGCAAGGCTGGTGATCCGAAGTTCGGCGCGTGGGCCAATGGACCAGGATCTGTGGCTTCTGGACCTGGCCTCGGGCAGGCAAAGGTTGCTGCTGGGTGCGGCCGAGGGCGGGGAGCCGACCGCGATCCTGGCCGCGCGTCCCTCGCCGGATGGCGAGCGCCTGCTGCTCCTGTGCGACCGGGACACCGGGTTCCACGGCCTCCACGCACTGCATTTTGACAACGGCGACCTGACCCCGGTTCTCCGGTTCGACGGGCAGGACATCGAGTGGTTTGCCCTGCCACCAGCGCAGACGCGGCTGGCACTCGTCTCCAACGCCGCCGGTTACAGCCGCCTGTACCTGGGCGATCTGACCGCATCATCCCCCCCCGTGGAAGTGACGCTTCCCGCTGCAGGTGTTGTCACTTCGATCCGGTTTAATCCAGATGCCGGCGCGCTTCTGATGAGCTTCGAGACCGCGCGCGATCCCAGTGCCATCTGGCAGCTGGAACTCGCCGATCTAGGTTTTCGGAAGCTTGTCACGCCCCCCCGTCACAATGTCCCTGCCGTCGCCCTGACCGCGCCGGAACTGGCTCACTTCACCGCCTCGGACGGAACGCCCCTTTCGGCCTTCGTCTATCGTCCCCAGACGTGCAGGTCGGACCTGCCGGTCCTCTTCATGGTGCACGGCGGCCCCGAGGCCCAGTGGCGCCCGGATTTCCGCGCCGATCTGCAGATGTACCTGGAGCTCGGCATCATGGTGGTCGCCCCGAATGTCCGGGGAAGCACCGGCTATGGCCGCGCCTTTCACCAGATGGACGACCAGGAGCGCCGGCTCGATGCCGTGAGGGACCTGTGCGATATGGCCGAGGCCGTCGCCGCCTGGACCGAGGTTGACGCAAGCCGGATCGGCGTCATGGGCCAATCCTATGGCGGTTATATGGTCCTTGCCGCACTCTGCACCCGCCCGGATCTGTGGAAGACCGGCATCAACCTTTACGGTGTCTCCAATTTCGTCACCCTGATGAACACGACCGGCCCTTGGCGGCGGGCATTGCGCATCCCCGAATATGGTGATCCGGCCAGAATGGGCGCGTTCTTGTCCGAGATTTCGCCTGTGCAGCACCTGGAACGCCTGCGGGCGCCTCTTCTGTTGGTTCACGCAACCGAAGATCCCCGCGTCCCGATGGAACAATCCGAACAGGTCTTCGCGATCCTGCGCGGACTTGGTCATCCGGTCGATTTCTTGCGTCTGTCGGGCGAGGGGCACGGTTTTGCCCGCCGGGAGAACCGGATCACCGTATTCTCGCGGATTGCACACTTCCTCGCGGAGACGCTTTGACCCTCGCAGGCCCGGTCGGTCAAGAAAACGTCCTTGTCTTGCGCCGCGCTCGGGGCGGCTCTTGAAGCCCCCCGTCCGACATCTTCGGATTGCCGCGGAGCGCCCGGATCTCGGTTATCCTACGCGGACCTGTCCGTCGGAAATAAACGTCCGGCCATCCTCGTGCGTCCAGGTGAAGACAAAATCGCTCGTCTCGTCGAGGCGTACATGGAAGGTGAAGGTCGGGTTGGCCGAACTGCCATTGTCGAAATCGTAGGCGAAAACAATCTCGCCGTTCACCTCGGCCTCGAATCGGGCCAGCATGTCGCGGGGGCCGGGTGTGGAAATGGCAGTGACCATCGGGTGATCGATCAATGTGCGCACCTCGATCACCTCGTCGGGCGAAGCGGTGCGGGGCAGACGGACACGGGGGGTGGACATGGGCTTCTCCTCAGGTCGCGCAACCGCCAAGCGACACGGCGACTTCGGCCGCAGCCTGGAGCACGCGGCCATCCGACAGTTCCGCCAGAACCAGGATACGCTGCCCCTCGGCCAGGCGGATGCGGGTCGTCACTTGGGCGCGGGCCAGCCGCGGGGTCAGATGAAAGGTGCCGATGCCGGGTGTCGGATTCGCGGTTGCCAGGATGTGAATGGCCGAGACATGGTCCTCCGCGCTCATGGGGCTTTCCACATGCACCGTGATAGGCACCTGCGCACCGTTCTCGGCAATATTCGGAAGATCCAGCGTGATCCCCTCTTCTGTCGCATCGCGACCGTCGAGGATCACGTCACGCGCCTCAACCACCTCGGCCGGGGCGTCTTCCAAGGCTGCCGCCGCCGAGCGCGGCAGCAACGAGATCCCTGCAAGCGCGACGGCGGTGGTCACGAAAGTTCTGCGGTCAAGGGTCATGGCCAGTCGCTTGTCCTTTCGCCTCACGAAAACATGTCGCGGGTGATGCTTTCATACCAGTTGTCGGCGTACACCGCCTCCAGGCGCCGTTGATCGGCCAGTTCCGAAAGCGGCCCCCGTGGCGACACGCCGCCGGAATCGGGCGTCTCGATGATCCCGTCTTCCGTTAAACGGTAGATCCCCGCGACCGAAATGCCATAATCGGCGCCGACATGGCTGTAGCAGGTGTTGAAGAACACAGGCTCCTCTGGCGCGGAACGGCCGGTCAGATCGGACAAAGCAGCGGCAACGGCGACTTTCGAGGTAGTGTTCGCAACGAAGCCTGATTTCGGCATCGGCGGAGCAATGCTGGCGTCCCCGATCACATGAATATCCGGCGCGGCGCGCGAGGCGAAACTGCGCGGATCGATCGGCACCCAGCCGCTCTCATCCGCCAACCCCGCTTCCAGCGCGATGGAGGCCGCGGTCTGGGGCGGAATGACGTTCCCGACATCGACCCGATGCTCCTCGCCGAACTCGCTGATGAAAATCTTGCTCTCGGGATCCACGCGCAGAATGCGACCGTCGAGGTTGCCGGGCACCCATTCGATCATGTCACCGTAAAGCTCTGCCCATCCATCCTGGAAGAGACCCTGCTTGGAGAACCCCTCCTTCGCATCGAAGGCTAGGATCTTTGCGGTCGGGTTCGCCTGTTTCAGAAAATGCGCGATCATCGAGATCCGCTCGTAGGGACCCGGCGGGCAGCGGTAAGGGTTCGGGGGGATGGCCAAGCCAACGACGCCGCCTTCGGGCATGGCCTCGAGCTGCCGACGCAGGTTGGTGATCTGCGATCCGTCCCCGCCCATCCAGGCATGCGGAAAGACCTCTGAGGCTGCCTCATCATAGCCCTCGATCGCATCCCACTGCAGTGAAATGCCCGGCGACAGGATCAACTTGTCGTACTCGAGCGTTGTGCCGCCGGCGAGCCGAACTGTTTTCGCATCCGCATCGATTTCGATTGCGCGATCCTGAACGACATCCACCCCGCGCGCACGAAGCCCGTCATAGGAATGCGTGATGTGTGAAAGTTCGCGCTTTCCGCCAAGAATGAGATTGCCATACGGGCAGGTAATGAAGGTCGGCCAGGGTTCGACCAGCGTCACTGACACCTCGGGATAGGCGATGCGGGCGTGGCGCGCAGCGGAAGCTCCGCCGAATCCACCACCGATGACCAGCAGGCGCGGGCCGTTGTCGGCGCGCAGAAGCGCGGGCGAAGCGAGGGTGAGGGTCGTGGCGCCGAGAAGTGCGCCGAAACCGCGACGGGTGAACTGGGTCATGACAGCGCCCTCAACGCAGGGAGGAAAAGTAATCGGCGAGCGCGGCGGCCTCTTCCTCGGTGTAGCCGCGCGCGATCCGATTCATGATGGTGGCAGGCCGCTCGTTGTCGCGGAAGGCATTCCACGTCTGCAGCAGAACCGTCCGGTCGCGCCCCGCAATCCGCGGCACCGCGCCCAGGCCTTCCCCGGCTTGCCCGTGGCAACCCGCACAACCCTGCGCGATCAGGGGCGTTGCATGGTCCTCGGCCATCAGCGGCGCAGCGCTCAACACGCCCGCCGCAATTACCGCAAGAAGTCCGGATTTCCGCATGATCGAACGCTCCGATTAAGGCAACCTTGTCAGCCCTTTATCTAGGCAGGAATAACATTCATCTCAATTCTTTATTTATGTGCAATCATGGAACATTGTTCCGGTCCACCTGAACTGGGAGGGAAAATATCGGCCGCAATCGTATGCCCAGCCAGTTGCCCGGCAACGCGGCGACGATCCACAGCCAACCGTGCAGACTGCCCGAGGCGACGCCTGAGAAGAAAGCGCTAATGTTGCAGCCGAAGGCCATCCGCGCGCCGTATCCCAGCAGCAGCCCGCCAATGATTGCGGCAAAAAGCGGCCCCCATCCGATCCGCCAGGATGGCGCGAAACGACCCGCAAGTGTGGCGGCGAGGCAGGCCCCGGCGATCAGGCCGATATTCATCAGCGTGGTCACGTCCTGCACAAGCGGCCGATGCAGCAGATCCACGCGCGTTGGGTCTTCCCAATAGCCCCACCAGACCGGATCGGCGACCCCAGTGCCCTCGGCAACCAGCGAGCCCCATGTAGCGAAGGCCTGCGTGATCCCCCAGGGCCGCCCGGCCAGAACAAGCGTCAGCGCGTTCAGAAGGGCAAGGGCCAGCGCCGCCCAGGCAAACGGCCAAGGACCGGACAGGAATACCGCATCGGCCCGACGAAAAATCGGGGTAACACTGCCCGTCAGACGCCGCTCCCGCCGAGCGAAAGTCCAGGCAATCAGCGCAAAAGCCGCAAGATTCAGCCCCAGAGCAGGCCATAGCCCCAGGTGTTCCGGCAGGGAAATCGGTGGCAGCGCGGGTAAATCCGCCCAACGGTCGATGTCATAGGCGCCGATCGTCATGCCCGCGACGAAGAAGACGAGCGTCACGACCATTCGGCTGTCCCCGCCCCCCGCCGAATACAGGGTTCCCGACGCGCAGCCGCCGCCCAGTTGCATCCCTATCCCGAAAAGGAAGGCACCGATCGCCACCTCGATCCCCGCGGGGAAGATGAAGCCGCGTACGGGCTGACCCATCACGCTGCCCGCGTCGAGCGCGGGAAAGAAGATCAGAACGGCGACGGCCAGCATCAGCATCTGCGCACGCACCGCATCACTGCGCCCGCTCAAAAACAGTGTCCGGTAGGCGCCGGTGAAGCCGAACGCTGCATGATACAAAGCAAAGCCGAGCGCGCCGCCGACGAGCCAGAGGACCGATAACCGCAGGTTCGTTTGCAGCGCGACATAGATCGCCCCGAGCGCGAGCAACGCCGCCACGCCAATTGCAAGCTTGCTTTGACGTTCGTTCGAAGACAGCGCGCGATTGCTCTGCATTCGTCTCTCCAAACCGGTTCTTGCTGAAATAAGAAGTGCCAATACGCGAGTGTCAACGCCGCAGCCGGGTTCACAAGTGCTTGACGAGTTTTCACCACTTCCGCGTCAAAGACAAAGGCAACAGTCTGCTGGCCCTCGTTTTCATTCCCTCGGCGTCGCACTCGCGACGGTGCACGAAATCAGCACACAGGGTTCGACAAAGCGACCTTTCGGAATATAGTCACTAGTGTGGAAGCCACAGGAGGACCCAGTATGGCCTGGAAAAAACCTAGCGTTAAAGTCATCGCCTGCGGGATGGAGATCAACATGTACGGCCCGGCCGAGGATGAACGTCACAGCGACGATCTGTTCTGATCCGGCAGCGATCTGACACGCATGCATATTCGAATTCTTGGGGCGGGCGCCGGTGGGGGCCTGCCCCAATGGAACTGCGGTTGCGCTAATTGCGAAGTGGCGCGGTCGGGGGTCATCCCATCCATGACGCAATCTTCGGTTGCTGTGTCTGGCGATGGCAGTCGTTGGCTTCTTCTCAATGCGTCGCCCGACATCCGGCTCCAGATGCAGCAAACCCCCGAACTCCACCCCACTGGACTGCGGAAGAGCCCGCTCAGCGCCGCAATCGTGACGAATGGGGATGTTGATCATGTGGCGGGCTTGCTGACACTGCGCGAGAAGACGGCGTTCGACCTTTACGCCACACCAGCGACGCAGTCGGTATTGTCCGCCAATCCGATCTTCGGCGTTCTTGACCGTGACCTCGTGACACGCCGCGACCTCCGCCTGGAGGAACCTTTTGCTCCGGTTTCCGGACTGACCGTCACGGCTTACGCGGTACCGGGGAAGGTGCCCCTTTACCTCGAAGACGACGGGTTCGACACCGCCCCCAGAACCCGCGAGACCAGCGAGCAGACCATTGGCCTTCGGATCGAGAGCGCGGCCGGGGTTTTTCACTATCTTCCCGGATGTGCGGATCTGCCGGCCTGGCTCTGCGCCCGTCTGGAGGATGCGGATCTGCTGCTCTTCGACGGCACCGTCTGGTCCGACGAAGAGATGCCGCGTTCGGGCACCGGGAAGAAAACGGGCGCAAGGATGGGTCATCTGGCGATGAGCGGGCCGGATGGAAGCCTCGTGCGACTCGCTCACCTGAAGGGCCGCCGGATCTACATCCATGTGAACAACACCAATCCCGCGCTTCTCCCAAACGGTCCCGAGCGCGCCACCATCGCCTCTGAAGGATGGGAACTGGCGCAGGACGGGATGGAGATTACGCTATGACCGAAAAATCCCTGCCCCGCGACGCCCTGGAAGCCAGCCTCCGCCGCATCGGCGATGAACGCTATCATGACAAACACCCCTTTCATCACCGTCTCCATTCAGGTGAATGCAGCATGGACGAGGTCCGCGCATGGGTCATCAATCGTTGGTATTATCAGTCCTCGATTCCGATGAAGGATGCCGCCTTCATATCCCGCTGTCGGGACCCTGAACTTCGCCGCATCTGGCGCAGCCGCATCGCCGATCATGATGGCGACATCGGCTCCGGCGGCGGGATCAGACGGTGGTTGAAACTGGCCGAGGCCGTGGGGCTGGATCCGGAGTATGTCGCCTCCGGGCGCGGGGTAATGCCGGCCACGCGGTTTGCCGTGGACGCCTACATCCGCTTCGTGCGCGAGGAGCCGTTGATCGCTGCGATGGCGTCCTCCCTGACCGAGATGTTCGCGCCCGCGATACATAGCCAGCGGATCGAAGGGCTTCTCACGCACTACGGTTTTGCCAATGAAGACGCGCTCGCCTATTTCCGCCGCCGGCTGGACGAAGCGCCGAAAGATGTCTCGTTCACGCTGGAATGGGTGCTCACCCATGCGCTGACCCGCGCCGATCAGGATGCCGCTCTCGCCGCGCTGAGTTTCAAGACTGATGTCCTCTGGGCGCAACTTGACGCGCTGTGGCTTGGCTATGTCGAAGGCAGGACGCCTCCCGGTGCCTGGCGCCCTGGCGAGGGATTGCTGCCATGACGGGCCGCGCCGAGACCGCGTTGGCGGCGGATCCCGCGGTGAGGTTGCCTCGCGGGGTAAGACTTCATCAGGATCGCGTGCGCGGCGTGCCGGTCCTTCTGGGTCCTGAGCGCGCACTTCTACTCGATGACATCGGACACGCGATCTTGGGCGAACTGGACGACGCGCCGCGCCTTTCGGTGCTGATCGACCGGCTAGCCACCCGCTACGCCTCCCCCCGCGATGAAATCGCCGGTGATGTGCGTGAGTTTCTGGACGATCTGCAGCGCCAGAGGTTGGTGGATTATGACAATGGCTGAAACGCCCGCACCACCGATCGCCCTTCTTGCCGAGCTGACACATCGCTGCCCGCTGGGGTGTCCTTACTGCTCGAACCCACTTGAGCTGATCGCCCGTGACGCGGAGTTGGAGACCGAAACCTGGACCCGCGTCTTCGACGAGGCCGCCGAGTTGGGCGTCCTGCAGCTGCACCTTTCCGGCGGGGAACCCGCGGCACGCCGCGATCTGGAGGAACTGGTCGCCGCTGCCCGCCACGCCGGGCTTTATGTGAACCTCATCACCTCGGGCATCGGCCTGACGGAGGCCCGCCTCGATGCGCTCGAAGCCGCTGGGCTGGACCACGTTCAACTGTCGCTTCAGGGCGTCCGGGCAGGTATTGCCGACCGGATCGGCGGCTATCGCGGCGGCTTCGATCGCAAGCTTGCCATCGCCCAGTCGATCACCGCGCGCGGCCTGCCGCTGACGGTGAACGCGGTGATGCATCGCCAGAACATCGACGAGCTGGCCGAGACCATTGCATTTGCCGCCGACCTCGGTGCCCGCCGGATAGAGGTGGCCTGCGTCCAGTTCTACGGCTGGGCACTGAAGAACCGTTCCGCCCTTATTCCAAGCCGCCGGCAAGTGGAGGACGCCAAGCGCACCGTCGCGCGCGCCCTGAACGAGTATCGCGGTCGCATGGCGATCGACTTCGTCCCACCCGACTATTACGCAGACTACCCCAAGGCCTGTATGGGCGGCTGGGGCAGCACCGGCCTGAATATTACACCCGACGGCACCGTGCTGCCCTGCCATGCGGCAGCGACGATCCCCGAGCTGCGGTTCCAGCGCGTAACCGACACGACGCTGGACCGGATCTGGACCGAAGACCCTGCCTTTCAAGTCTTTCGCGGTCATGACTGGATGCCGGAGCCCTGCCGCAGCTGCAGCCGTCGTGACGTCGATCATGGCGGCTGCCGCTGCCAGGCCATGGCGATTGCCGGCGACGCACGTCAGACCGACCCCGTCTGCCGACACTCGCCCGCACGCAGGCTGGTGGACGCAATCCTCGCGGACGTTGACGACACTACCGCCCCCCCTGGCTTCGCCTATCGGCGCTGAAGTCTCATTGGGCGCACGCCCGCTGGACCCGGCAAAAGGGATCGCCTAACACTGAGCCGTCAGGGAGGCAGATCGCCTCCGGCGATGCAGCAAGGCAGGCGAGGGACAGATGCGACAGCAGGCAACTTCGGTCACGCATATCGATGATCCGCGGTTTCGGGTGACCGAGTGGCGTTTTGCGCCGGGGGCCGAAACGGGGTGGCACCGGCATGATCATGACTATGTCATCGTGCCGCTGGTCGATGGCGTTCTGGAACTGGAAGAACCGGGCGGCGTGACGCGTCGCGCCGAGTTGCAGCGCCACATCCCCTATTCCCGTGCTGTGGGGATCGAGCACAACGTGATCAACCGCGGGTCAGAGCCACTCGCGTTTCTGGAGGTGGAGGTCGTCGATGACCACGCTGCGCAACGCCGACTAGCCACGCTGGAGCGGTTCGCCACGGCCTGGAACGCGCGAGACCTGGAGGCGCTGATGAATTGCATGGCACCCGACTGCGCCTTCCAAGCCGCAGTCGGTCCTGAAGCCTGCGGCACGCGCCATACCGGCCGCGACGCCGTGCGCAGCGCCTATGCGGCCATCCTGGAAACCTACCCGCAGGCCGCATGGCAGAACGCCACGCATCATGTGTCGGGCGAAAGCGGCGTTTCGCAATGGCATTTTATCGGCACCGACCGGGTGGGGCGTCAGGTGGCGATGGATGGTTGCGACCTGTTCGAGTTCTCGGGGGATCTGATTGCGTTGAAGAACACGTTCAGGAAGGCCCGGACTGCCTGATCTGGGATCAGTGAGAAGACCGCCGAACCCGTCAGTCGCGCGACCAGAGACCGGGTTCGGCGAACTCGATCGAATTGCCCGCGGGATCACGGAAATAGAGCGAGCGCGCGCCGTTCGGCCAATCGAACTCCGCCTCGATTTCAACCCCGGCGGCACGCAGGCGCGCGGCCCAGGCCGCGATGTGCACCCGGTCGGCGGCCAGACACAGATGCCCGGGCCCGACCGCGCCGTGAGGTGGAACCGGCAGGTCGGGATTTCCGGAAGGCTGCGCGGATGCCTCGGGGTTGAAAAGCAGAAGCATCCCCACCCCGAGGCGAAAGAAAACATGCCGGCCCGGGACTTCAGGCCCGCGCTCAAGGCCAAGCACGCGCTCATAGAACGCCGCGGTGGCAGTAAGATCCGCTGCGTAAAGGGCGACTTCCAGCGCGCGATCCGGACGTGGTGCGGGGGGCAAGAGCGTGGCCATGTCTCCATGCATGCCCTGGCCAGCGATAGTTTTCAACCCGCGGCCAGCAAGAGGCCCCACATGCCACGCGAAAAAACGCTTTCGATGCGGCCCGCCTACTCGGGGTAGAGGACGCAGGCTACCTCGTGATCAGGGCCGATCCGTCGCCGTCGGGGCGATGGTTTTGGAGCAAACTGCACGACCAGCGCGTTGCCTGCCTCATCGATCTGCGCGGCCTCGGCGAGAGAAGGATGGCGCGCGCGCATGATCGTCACCAATTCGGTCCGCGCTTCGCCCGTGCCCCTCGGCGCCGGGATCCGCACTGAAAGTCCTTGCCGATCCGGCTGCCCCAATGCGGGGCGCGGCTTCTTGGCCAGATCCCATTCCGCCAGGGCCGCGATGACATCGCGCCCCTCCCAACCGCAGTCGGGTGTGGCCAGCGGGCAGCGGTTGTGAAACCGGCAGCCGTTGGGCAGGTCGATGGCCGAGGGGATCTCGCCGGCCGACTCCAGTGGCGGTTTCTCGACCGCCGGGTCCGGTTCGGGCGAGGCGTCAAGCAGGAGTTGTGTGTAGGGATGCTTGCGTTCAGCGATCACCGTTTCCGTCGGACCGACCTCGACGATCTCGCCCAGATACATGATCGCGGTTCGGTCGGCGACATATCGGATCGTCGGCAAGTCATGACTGACATAGACGAAGGAAATGCCCATCGCATCACGGAAATGCCGCATAAGGTTCAGAACGCCCGCACGGATCGACACATCAAGCATCGATACCGGCTCGTCGGCCACGATGAATCGCGGCTCCAGAACGATGGCGCGGGCGATGGCGACGCGCTGGCGCTGGCCCCCGGACAATTCGTGCGGAAAGCGCTCCATATAGGTCGCGGCCGGCTTCAAGCCCGCGCGCTCCAGCGCCTGGACGACGCGCGCGCGCCGCTCGCTGCCCGTCGCGAGCGCGTGGATCTTCAACGGCTCGCCGACGATATCCTGGATCGTGAAGCGCGGATTGAGCGTCTGGTAGGGGTCCTGGAAAACCATCTGCGCCCGGCGCCTGAACGCCTTCAGGCCCGCCCCCTTCAGATGGGCGATATCGGTGCCTTCCGACAGGATCCGGCCATCGGTCGGCTCCTGCAGCCGCACAAGCATCTCGCCGGTTGTTGTCTTGCCCGACCCGGATTCGCCCGCCAGACCCAGGATTTCGCCAGCCTGAAGCGTCAGATCGATCCCGTCGACGGCGTGAACCTTCGCCTCAGATTTCCCGAAAAACCCACCAGGCAAGGGGAAATGCTTCACCAACCCTTCGACGCGCAGAACCTCGTCCGTTTCGGCACGCGGTGTGCGGGAAGCGACGGCGACTTCCTCATTCAACCGGCGGCCGACCTCAGCCCAGGCTTCGTTCGTGGCGGCGGTGCGGCGAAACTCCTCGACCCGGTCGGGGTAGTGACAGGCCGAAAAGCGGCCCGGGCCCACCTCATGGCGTGCGGGTTCCTCGGCGCGGCATCGCTCCGTAGCAAAGGGACAGCGTTCGGCGAACCGGCAACCGCCGGGTGGGCGCAAAAGATCAGGTGGCGTTCCGGGGATCGAGATCAGTTCGCGTTGCGCCCCCTCCAACGTCGGGAAAGCATTGGTCAGGCCCATCGTATAGGGATGGAATGGCTCGCCAAAAACCTGCCGCACCGGGCCGGTTTCCATGATCTTGCCGCCATACATCACCGCCACACGGTCGCAGGTCTGCACGACGACCGAGATGTCGTGGGTGATGAACAGAAGCGCCATGCCGCGTTCGCGCCGCAGCTTCGCTAGCCGCGCCAAAATCTGCGCCTGCGTGACGACATCGAGCGCCGTGGTCGGTTCGTCCGCGATCAGCAATTGCGGTTCAAGCGCCATCGCCATGGCGATCACCGCGCGCTGTTTCATGCCGCCCGACATCTCATGCGGATAGGCCCGCAAGCGCGACGGGTCGAGGCCGACGGCACGGAAGAGTTCCTCGGCCCTTGCCCAACCCTCGGTCTTGTCGATCTTTATATGCGCCTGCATCGCCTCGAGGATTTGATCGCCCACGCGGTAGACCGGGTCGAGCGCGTTCATCGCGGCCTGGCTGATCCAGGCGATCTCTTTCCAGCGGACGCGGCGCATGTCCTCGCCGGTCAGTGGCACCAGATCGCGACCGGCAAAATCGATGCGGCCGCGCGGGATTTCGCCATTGGGCGGCAGCAGCTTCAGCATCGCCTTCGCCGCTGTGGTCTTGCCGCAACCGGATTCGCCCACCAGCCCCAGAGCCTCGCCAGGAGCAACCGAGAAGTCGATGCCGTCCACCGCCTGCACCGGGCCCGCGCCGGTGCGGTAGTGGATCGCCAGGTCGCGGACGTCCAGAAGCGTGTTGGTGCCCATATCCTTCATTGACGCGCCCTCAGTCGCGGGTTGGCCACCACCTCGAGCGAGCGCGAGATGAAAAAGACCGAAAGAACCGTGGTCATGATGAAAATCCCAGGCGGCAGGTTCCACCACCAAGCCGTCCGCCAGGCGCCGGAAAGCCGTGCGTCATGCAAGATGCCGCCCCAACTGATCGCATGCGGCGGGCCAAGACCCAGGAACGAAAGCGTCGCCTCGGCGATGATCGAAACCCCCACGATGATCGCCAGCTCCAAAAAGACCAGTGGCATTACATTGGGGAAGATATGCAGATACATGATCCGCAGGTCCGAGGCCCCGGCCACCCGCGCGGCCTTCACGAAGGGCCGCTCGCGCAGGGACAGGACCTGGCTGCGGATCAACCGCGCCACCGTTCGCCACGTCAGAAGCGACACCGCCAGGATAACGATCAGAAGGCTCGGCTGGAAGAGAAGCACCAGGATCAGCGCGAAGGGTTCGAAGGGAATGCCATACATCACGTCCACGGTGCGCATCAGCACCGTCTCCGTCCGGCCGCGGTAGTAGCCCGCGATCAGGCCCACATTCGTGCCGATCAGCACCACCAGTGCGGCGCCGAGGAAGCCGACCAGAAGCGCGATGCGGCTTCCATGTACGTTCTGGCTGAAAAGATCCCGTCCCAGGTGATCGGTGCCGAACCAGTGGTCGGCCGAGGGCGGCGCAAGCCGGGTCACGAAGCGGTCGGAGCCCAGGGCGAGCCAAGATTCTCCGTCGACGAGAAGAGCCCGCAGGTGGCGTTCGCTCTCTGTCGGGATCAATTGCCAAGTGGCGCCGTCCCATTCCATGACGATCCCATTGCGCCCCACGGCGACGGCTGCCCCGTCATCGTCGATCCACCCTGCCCGCAGCGCGCGGGTGTCGGGGGCGGGGTCGGTGACCCAGCGCCCGTCGGCCCCCTCGCGCCGCAGAAGCGTGCCGCGCTCCCCGGTGACCAGCGCGGTTCCACCGGGCGCAATGTGAATATGGTTGAGGTCGCGGCTGGAGCCAAGTCTGTCCAGCGTGGCCTCGCCCGTCTGCGGATCGTAGCGCACGGCCAACCCGCGCTCTCCGACCGCGAGGATCGTCCCATCGGCATCCCGCGCCACGGACGTCAGCGAGAAGCCGCGACCGACGGGGCTGTCGATTTCGGTAACGGTACCGGCCGGCAAATCCAACCGCCAGATCTCTTCTCCGGCACCAACCATCAGGGCGGCGTCGGCGTCGATCCAGGCAACGCCGCGCAGATCGGCAGGTTCGGGCGCGTCGATCACGCGCCATCCCGTATCGTCGTGAAACAGGATCGTGCCCGCTGCCCCGACGATCAACGCACCTGACTGCGGGCCAAACGCCACGGCGTGCAGATCGGCCGAGACTGGCGCCTCGACCCGCTGCCAGTCGCCGGCGTCGCGCGACCAAATGGTGCCCTCGCGGCCCACGATAAGCGCCTCCGCGCCGCGGTGGTCCGCATCGCTCAGGGCCAGCGGCCCGAGACTCTCGCCCAGTTCCCAACTGTCGGATCCCCGAATCAGGACCGAACCATCCTCGATCTCGTTGATATGACGCGGGTCGTGGGGGGATATCACCGGTGCGAAAAGGGCCATTGCGACGATAAACGCCAGAACGCAAAGGCCGATCACCGCCAGCCGGTCCTGGAGCATGAGTTTCAGCGGCCCCGCTGCCGCGCGAAGAAACGGAGGCAAGGTCATCGGAAACTCACTCGGGGATCAAGCGTGGTGTACAGAATGTCGACGAACAGGTTCAGCGTAATCACGAAAGCCGCCATGATAAGGAAAGACGCCTGCGCCAGCGGGAAATCCGATGTACGCACGGCGTTCAGGATCTCGCGCCCCAGGCCGGGCCAGGAGAAGACGACCTCGACCACGACCTGACCGCCGGCCGCCAGACCGATGGTGACCGCCAGCTGCGTCACGACGGGCAAAAGCGCGTTGCGCGCGGCATGCTTGTAGAGGATGTCGCGCTCGGGCAGGCCCTTGGCGCGCGCCATCTCGATGAAATCCTCGCCGTAAACCTCAAGCATGGTGTTGCGCATGATCAGAAGCGGTGAGCCGAGGTAGTAAAGCGCGACGATCGTGACCGGCAGGATCGCGTGCCAGAGGAAATCAAGCGTCAGGATCTTGTCCCAGAAGCCGGTCGCGTCGTAGGGCAGCGTCCGCATCCCGGAGGTTGGCAGGATCGACAGCCCCACGCCGAAGATCAGGATGGCAATCATCCCGGTCCAGAACATCGGCGCTGAGCGGAACATCAGCCCGAAGAAGATGCCCACGGTATCTGCCCGCGACCCGCGCCGCCAGCTCAGCCACGCCCCCAGCGGAACGCCGATCGCATAGGCAAGGACGATCGCGCAGAGCATCAGCACCATCGTGTTCGCCAACCGCTCCCAGACGATCTCGGAGACCGGCGCGCGGTAGGAGAACGAGGTGCCGAATTCACCCTGAATGGCGTTCGTCAGAAAGAGGACGTACTGCTGCCAGAGCGGGGCATCGAGGCCGAATTGCGCGCGGACGGCGGCGCGCTGCTCGGGGTTCAGTCCCTCGGTGATCAGTGCGGCGGTCGGATCGGGCAGACCCATCCGGAACAGGAAGAACAGGATCGTGGCGATGATCCAGAGCGCGAAGACTGCCTGGAAGACGCGTTTGATCAGATAGGTACGGCGCGACATCGCCCATCCTTGAAAACCGGGACAGCGCCCGCAGAAGATCGGAAACCCCGCCGCAACAAGAGTTGCGGCGGGGCGGTTGTCTTTTCAGGGGTCAGCGGACCAGGCGGCCTTCGCCATCCCAGGAGTAACCAGCGTCTTCCAGTTCTTGCCTAGCGGCATCCATATCGAACTCGAAGCGTTCGACGAACGGGTTGTGCCAGAAGGCATTGACCGGAGCGATCACGGTCGTGCCAACCTCGCCGCGACCGTCGAGCAGCACGTTGACCATCCGCTCGCGATCCATCGCATAGGTCATGGCGCGACGCACGGCGACATCGTCGAAGGGCGCGCGCCGGGTGTTGAAGGTCATGTGGAAGTATCCGAAGTCCGGCACCGAGACGACGGTCAACGCCTCGTCACCCTCGGCCAGCGGGATCTGCCCCGGCTCCATCCGCCAGGCGGTCATGTCGATCTGGCCGGTCTGCATCGCGGTGAAGACACCCTCGGCATCGGCGTAGATGATGAACTCTACTCCGTCCACGCTGATACTGTCGGCGTGGAAATGGTCCGCATTGGTGCGCAGCGACATGAACTCGCCCCGATCGTAGCGATCGAAGACAAAGGGCCCCGAGCCGACGGTCGGAATCTGGTCGGGCGTCAGTTCCCCAGGGTTCTCGATGTCTTCCCAGAGGTGCTTGGGCAGGATCGGGATCTGGCTCAGCGAGATCGTCGCGAACGGCGCCGAGGGTTCGCTCAGGTTGAACCGCACCGACAGATCGCCTGTCGCCTCGACCGACGCCAACGGCGCGAGATACGCGTTGAAATAGCTGTATTCGCTGTTCATGTAGTAATCGAAGGTGAAGGCGACATCCTCAGCCGTCACCGCCTCGCCGTCGTGCCAGAGCATCCCTTCGCGCAGCGTGACGTCGATGGTGACGTCATCTACCGCATCGACCGTTTCCGCGGCCCAGGGAACCGGCTCCACATCGGGGCTCAGGCGCACGAGGCGGTCATAGTAAAGACGCATCCACTTCCAGCCCCAGACCGAGGTCGAGGCGAGCGGGTTGACGTTGTCAGGCTCCTGCGGGCCGCCGATGCGGAGCGTGCGACGCTCGCCCACCGGCTCGGCCTCCATCGGCACCCATTCGGAGTAAAGGCCTTCACCCGCCATCGCATTCATGTTGGTGAAGGTCGTCTGGTTGTAGGCCACGACCTCGTCCCGGTGAAACAGGACCACCACCGGCACGTCCGGCATGTAGAGTTCCTGCATCTCGTGCACCAGATCCCGCCGGGTGTCGATGTCGAACTCGCGCCCCTGCGCGTCGTAGAGGGCGTCGTAATCGGGGTTTTCGTAACCGCCGGGGTTGTTGCCGCCCATCACGCCCTGCCGGCTGTCCAGCGTGCCCAGGTAGAACTGCGGGTCCAGCCGGTCGACGCGGCCCGACCAGCCCATGATCACGGTGTCGAAGTTTTGTTCGGAATAGAAGCGGTCCAGGAGCGTGCGAAATTCCAGCGGCGAGACAGTGACATCCAGCCCCAGCTCCCGCCAGGCTTCGGCGATGATGAACGCGCCTTCGTAACGGATGGGGTCATAGGATTCGGTGGTTGTCAGGATCTCGACGGGGGGCACGCGCTCTTGCGCCAGCGCCGGCAAGGTCGCCGACAGAGCCAGCGAAAGCGCGGTGCCAAATAGAAATCTGCTGCGTCTCATCAGGACCTCCCTGTCCGTGGCATGTTCTTCCCATCGCGCCCGGTAGGCGTTCAAAACAGAACTTTCGGGCTTTTGGGCCGTGCGCGGTGCCTCGGCAGGAACCTGCGCACAAAAGCGTGAGCAGACTAGGCCGCGGCGCGAACCGGGGTCAACCCTAAAACCGTTGTGCAGGGCCCCAAGCCGGCTGGCTTGCAAACCCCCGACCTGCATGGTCCATTGCCGCGCAGCCGGGGCACGCGCGCGTCCCCGCCCACCCCAAGGACCAAGCGCACGCATGCAACCCATCGACCGCCTTCTCGATCTCGCCGCTTTGCCCGCCTCCGCCCTGCCCGACCGCAGCCGTGCCATGGCGCGCTTTTCGTTCTTCGACTGGATCGTCTGCGGACGGGCCGGTCGGACAGAACCCCTGGCCCGCATCCTGCGCGACATGATCGCCACGGAAGGCGGCCAGCCGGTCGCCGCGGTCATCGGTGGCGGCGCGGCGCCGGCACGCGCGGCCGCGCTGGTCAATGGCGCGACCTCCCATGCGCTTGATTACGACGATACCCACTTCGCCCATGTCGGCCATCCCTCTGTCGCAATCTACCCGGCGGCGCTGGCCGTTGCCGAGGCCGTCGATGCCCCGGCGAGTGCAGTGGCGGACGCGTTCCTGGTGGGCGCCGAGGCGTCTATCCGCGTGGGCCTCCAGCTTGGTCGCGGCCATTACGAGCGCGGATTTCACCAGACCGCGACCGCCGGCGCCTTTGGTGCAACCATCGCCGCCGGTCGTATCCTGGGTCTTGACCGGGTGGGCATGCGTACCGCCTTGGGTCTCTGCGCGACCCGGGCGTCCGGGCTGCGCGGACAGTTCGGCACGATGGGAAAGCCCTACAACGCCGGCCTCGCTGCAGCGAACGGCGTCGAATGCGCAGAGCTGGCCGCCCGAGGGTTCACTTCCGCCGATGACGGACTTTCGGGGCCGCAGGGTTTCGTGGCGACCCATTCCGACGCACCGCAACCCGACGCCGCCTGGCAAGACCCGCCCCCCGGGCGGTTCCTCTTCGAGGACATCCGCTACAAGCTTCACGCCTGCTGCCACGGCACCCATGCGATGATCGAAGGATTGGCCGCCGCGCGCGATCGGGGCGTGAACGCTGAGCGTATCAACGCAATCCGCCTGCGTACCAACCCGCGCTGGCTCACCGTCTGCGACATCCGCAACCCCCGCACCGGGCTTGAGGCGAAGTTCAGCTACGCCTGGCTCGCCGGGATGGTTTTTCTTGGCCCCGCGACTGAAGCCGAAAGCAGCTACTCCGACGCCCTGGCGATCGATCCTGGCCTGTCGGCCTTTGCCGCACGCGTCATCGTGACCGGCGACACTACGCTCACCGACATGCAGGCCGAAGGCGAAATCACCTTGCACGATGGCACAAGCCTGCCGTTCGCCCACGACCTGGCCGACCCCCTGCCCCACGCTGTTCTGGAACGCAGCCTGCGGAACAAGGCCGATAACCTTCTGGGCAAGGACGCCACAGCGATCTGGCAAGCGATAAGCACGCTCGATACGCTGCCCGCCAAGGCGATTGGCAACCTTCTGAGCGCGACCTGAACCATTAGTTTTCAATTAAGGCGAAGCAACCTTCAACTCGTCTTCAGCGACTTTCCGCGCGCCGGGAAACCCTGCGTGAAACCATTCTTGGGGCACGGTGTTCTTACAGCGTGACAGCCGGTTGATCCGGCAGATAGCTGAAAGGAATGGTAAAATGAATGTCAGGACACTTCTTGGCGGATCGGTTGCGGGCATCTTGCTGGCGACTACCGCCCTTGCCGACACCTCGGCCACGGCGATCACCGATCTCAACATGCGGTCGGGCCCCGGACCGATGCATTCGGTTGTTTCGGTCATCCCCGAAGGGGCTACCGTCTCGGTCGATGGATGCCTCGGTGATGCCGACTGGTGCCGTGTCAGCCGCGATGGCACCGACGGTTGGGCCTATGGCGCGTATCTGAACATCGAGGTCGAGGCCGAACCCGTACCGATCGCCGCCCCCGAAGCGCGCCAGACGATCCGCATCATCGAGCGTCAGGAAACCGGCAACACAACCGCTACGGGCGGCGCGATGGGTGCGATTGCCGGCGCGATCATCGCTGGCCCGCCGGGTGCCCTGATCGGCGCTGCCGCGGGGCTCGGCGCCGGTGCGCTTGCCGAACCGACGACGCGGGAGATCACCTATGTGCGTGAGAACCCTGTCGATCCGATCTATCTGGAAGGTGAAGTTGTCGTCGGGGCCAGCCTGCCCGAGACGATCGTCCTGACCCCGGTCCCGGACAGCGAGTTCACCTATGCTTATGTGAACCACGTTCCGGTGATCGTTGAGCCAGATGAGCGGCGCATCGTCTACGTTCCGCGCTGATCCTGTCACCGGACGGCAGCGGCCCGGGCATTCCGCCCGGGCCGCTTTGTTTTTTCAGACACTCTGGCGCGCGACCTCAACCAGTCCGCGACGCACCCCGCCTCACCCCACCCGGTCAGGGCAGCAACACGGTCGAGCCGGTGGTCTTGCGCGCCTCAAGCGTTCGGTGCGCTTCGGCGACGTCATCGAGCGAAAACCGTTGATCGATCCGGATCTTCACCGCGCCCTCGGCGACCTTCCCGAACAGATGGCGCGCCATTTCCTGACAACGCGCATGATCGCTGATATGGGTAAACAGCGTCGGTCGGGTGATCTGCAACGAGCCCTTGCCCGCCAACGTCGCCAGGTTGAACGGCGGCACCGGTCCAGAGGCATTGCCGAACGAGATCATCATTCCCAACGGGCGCAGGCAATCGAGCGATCCTTCAAAGGTCGCGGCCCCCACCGAATCCATCACCACATCGACGCCCCGCCCGTCGGTCAGCGCCCGAACCTGCGCCGGCCAGTCGCTTTCACGGTAGTCGATACAATGCTCGGCGCCATGCTCCTTGGCGAGCGCGCATTTCTCCGGCCCCCCGGCGGTGGCGATCAACCGGATCCCCTCGGACCGGGCCCATTGGCAGGCGATCAGTCCCACGCCGCCCGCGGCCGCATGAAAAAGTACCGTGTCGCCCGCCTTAAGCGGCACCGTGCGGTGAAAAAGATACTCGACCGTCAATCCCTTCAGCATCATCGCCGCGCCGGTCTCGAAATCGATTGCGTCGGGCAGCGGGCAGACCTGAGCGGCGGGCATGACGCGGGCTTCGGTATAGGCGCCGGGCGGCTGCGCAGCGTAAGCCGCGCGATCCCCCGGCTTCAGATGCGTCACCCCTTCGCCCACGGCCTCGATGACGCCGGCGGCCTCCATCCCCAGGGCGTGGGGCAGCGACATCGGGTAAAGTCCGTCCCGCTGGTAGACGTCGATGAAATTGAGCCCGCAGGCCTTGTGCCGGATGCGGATCTCGCCCTTGCCGGGCTCGCCCACCGGGCGGTCCTCGATCTCCAGCACCTCGGGACCGCCATGCGCCCGTATCACCACGGTTCTTGCCATTCTCTCGCCTCCCGGAAAACCTTTGTCGGTCGGGCGCAGGCTAGCCGAAGCCGCAGGCATGGTGAAGGGCGCTCAGCGTGGGAAGCGCGCCTCGCAGGCGAGAACCTCGAGCCGCGCGCGCTCACGCAGCTCGGCCTCCCGGTCGCGCAGCTGACGCAGCTTTCGACGCTCTGCCAGCACATCGATCGCAACGGGCCGGTCGCGCACCTCGGTCTCGGTGCGGGTGCAGATGCCCAGCGGATTGCTTGCCGTCAGACAGAAGCTGACGCCGGTGCGCACGGTCGGCTCGGGCTGGGTGGCAAAGCCGCGCGCAATGTTGCGCTCGGTTTCGGCGATCAGCTCTTCCAGAACGCGGACATCGCGCATCGCCTCCTCGACGCAATCGCCGCGACGATCGGCACAGGCAGTGAGAAAGACAAGCGAGGACAGGGTAAGCAACACGAAGGCGCGCATGGGATCATCCTGAGGAATCGCGCGCACCATAGACGTTTTTCACCCCCCCGCAATTCACCCTAACGCGAACGCGCAAGGGGTGTTGCCGGAACTCCCGCGGCCCACGCCCACCCGCCGAGATCAGAGCAGCGCCAGCGTCAGCCAGGGGAAGATGCAGAGAAGCAGCAGCACCGCCAGCGCGACACCCAGGAACGGCAGCAACTGCACGAAAATCCCCGTCGGCCGCGCCCCGGTCATAGCCGCGGCCACATATAGCCCTGCTCCGACCGGCGGCGTCAGCAGACCCAGCACCAGGTTCAGGCTGATCACCAGGCCAAACTGCACCGGATGGATCCCGTAAACATCGACCGCCACCGGCAACAAGAGCGGCACGACAAGGATCAGCGCCGCGATGCCGTCGATCACCATGCCGACGAAGAACAGGATCACCATGACGATCAGCAGAAAGACCAATGGGTCGCGCGTCATTTCGACGATCATCGCGGTCAGGCGCTGCGGCAGGGCCTCGTAGATGATGACCCAGCCGAAGACATTCGCCGCCGCGATCAGGAAGATCACCAGACTGGACGAGGCCGCGACCCGCACGAACATGGTAGCAAAGCGCGACCAGTTCAGATCCCTGTAGACGAACGCCCCGATCAGCAGCGAGATGACCGAAGCGATGGCCGCGGATTCGGTGGGCGTCGCGATGCCCAGGACGATCGAGCCGACAATCACCGCCGGGATCATCGCCGCCGGCAGGGCTGCCAGAAGCGCCATCCCGGCGGCGCCGCGGGTCATCCACTCGCCCTTGGGAAACTGCTGCTTCAAACCGACCAGCGCCACGACGATGAAGAAGCCGCCGGTCAGCATCAATCCCGGGATGATCCCGGCGATGAACAGATCGGCGATCGGCATCTGCGCCAGCACCCCATAAATCACCAGCAGCATCGACGGCGGAATGATCGGCGCCAGAAGCCCGCCCGCAGCGGTCGTGGCGGTGGCAAAATCCTTGCGGTACCCCTCGGCCTGCATGGCCGGTACCATCGCGCGCGACATCACCGCGATCTGGCTTACCGCCGAGCCGATGATCGCCGCCATGAACATGTTGGCCAACAGGTTGATATAGGCAAGCCCGCCGCGGAAACCGCCGACGAAAACCCGCGCGGCATGGACCAGCCGGCGCGTCGCGCCGCCTTCGTTCATCAACTCGCCGGTCAACATGAACAGCGGAATCGCCAGCAGGCCGTAGCTTTCGATCCCCGAGAAAAGCTGCTGCGCGAAACTGTCGAAGAGCACCCGGTTGCCGCTCGAATAGACATACCAGGCCGAGGTCACGATCAGCACGATGCTGATCGGCACCGCCGACAGAAGCAGCACAAAGAAGATGACGGCGGTCATGATTTGCTGTCCTCGACCACGGGTGTCGGAATGTCGCCCGACAGCGTCTTCACCAGGTTCGACACCGCGTGCAGCGTCAGGCCCAGCGTGAAGACCGGCATCACCAGCCAGAACCAGAACTTTGGCATTCCAAGGGTCGAGGTCGGCTCGGCATAGATGAAATTGAACGTCTCGCGACGAAAGGCGCGCAGGTCGAAATCGACGGCGATCAGCGTCAGCGGGTCGAACCAGATCCAGCACGCCCAGAGCAGCAGCACCGCGCAACCCAGCGTAACCAGATCGACGAAAAGCCAGAAGAGCCGCTGCCCGCGCACTGACACCATGTCGACAATCAGCGTGATCGCCACCGCCTGCCGCCGCGCAATCGACGCCGAGGCCGCCAGAAAGGCCATCGCCACCATCGCGTAGATCGCGGCTTCATCGACCCAAAAGACCGCGCGCCGCATGGCCCGGGTGGCGACGTTGTAAAGGATCAGACCGCTCACCGCCGCGGCCAGCACCGCGGCGGCGAACATCTCGATCCGGGCCCAGCCGTCCGACAGCCTGTGAAGGATCATTGCGGCACCCGCGAAGTAAGGCGGCCGGCGCGGCGGCAAGCCGCCCCGGCCAAGTGGCAGCAGGTCAGCGCGTTTCCTCGGCGACGGCGCGCAGCTCGGTCAGAATCGGCGCGCGCTCAGTCCAGCTGGCTTCCCAGGCATCGACCACATCGGCAAAGAAATCGCGATCGACGCTCATGAAGGTTACGCTCTCGACGCCCTCGACCTCGGCCATCCACTCGGGATCCTTCTCGGTGTAGGTGTCGAGCACGCCGTCGAGATGCTTGCGCATCACCTCGGCGATCAGCTCGCGGTCTTCCTCGACGAGGCCCGACCAGACCCGCCCCGAAACGAGGCCCACCATCGGCCAGATCGCGTGGTTGGTTTCCAGCACATGCGGCGCCTGCTCGAAATAGCGCATCGCCCAGATCAGCTCGGCATCCATGTCGATCGCATCGACCTGACCGTTGGCAAGCGCGTCATAGACGGCCGGCAGCGGCAGGGGCGTCGGGGCGGTGCCCAGGCCGTTGTAGAAATCCAGGAACGCATCGACCGGGGTGATGCGGATCTTCAACCCATTCAGGTCGCTGGCCGTGTTGACGGCGGGGCGGCTGACGATCTGGCGCATCCCGGCGCTGCCGTAGCCCAGCCCCACGACGCCGGCTTCCTCAGGCAGCAGTTCCAGAAGCGAGGCGGCGACATCCGAGCGGATGATGCGCGCCGCATGGGCGATGTCATCGGCCAGGAAGGGCGCGAAGAAGGCACCAAACTCGGGCACTCGGTTCGAGATCTCGGCCACGGTCATGAAGGACATGTCCAGCGCGCCGGTCTGCAACTGCTGGAGCATCTGCGCCTCGTTGCCCAGCTGCCCGCCGGGGAAAACCTGCAGCGATATCCGCCCGTCAGTGGCTTCCGACAGCTCCTCGCCCATGGCGGTGGCGGCCTGGCTCCAGACATGGCTCGGCGGCGTGATCAGGCCGATGCGCATGTCCTGCGCGCTGGCCAGAACCGGGGCCAAGCCGGCCGCCGCGCCCAATGCCGCAGCGGCAAGCGTCGTTCGAAAGTGCTTCATTGTCGTCTCCCTGAGGTTGGTCTTGTTGATTCAGTCGCGATCATGGCGTCCCGCGCGCCATCGGTAAAGTCACAGCATGTCGGTTACTGTTTCAAGCTTGAAACAACCATCCCGTAGCCCGCCTGTCAAGCACGATGACGCGGCCGCCGCCATCAGATCACCACCGGCGCAGTGCGATTTTCGATCATCCGCACCAGCGACAGCGCCGTCATCGCCGAGGACCGGGGATTGCCCAAAAGCGCGGCGTTCTCGAAGACAAGAGACATGCGCCCGAAATCGCCCTCGGCCAGCAACTCGTGGCGGTTCACCTGCGCGGCGGGGTCGGCGATCAATGCCACGCGCGTCGCCTCCGCCCCCAGCCCGGCCAGGGCCGCGATCAGGGCAACATTAGCATTCTGCGGAAAGCGCGCCGCCGCCTCGCGCGCCGTACCGTCGAAGAAGGTCACCTTGCCCGTCAGCGCGTGCAGGTCGCAGAGCGTTTCCGCCTCCGTTCCGGCCCAGGCGCGCGGCGGCTTGACGATCCGGTGGGTGACAGCCCGCAATCCCATCCGACCGGCCGCCGAGAGCGCATCGATCCCGCCCAGCGCGCCTGGCGGGATGATCAGCCTGCCGCCCGACCGCTCCGCCAGTGCCGTCAGTTCCCCCAGCAGATCCCCCTCCGCGAAGGCTGCGGTCGAACTGACCGCGAAATCCACCCCCGCGCCCAG
>CAZKSE010000023.1:0-23743 GCA_964555305.1 uncultured Rhodobacter sp.
AGTTCACCCGGAGATTACGCCGCCATCAAATTTCCACCAGTTCCGCGACACGACCCACTCCTGGACCGTCGTTCTCTGGCAGCAGGCCTTCGTCTGAGATCACCCCGGGTGCATGCTTCGGTCCGTGGTCGGCGCGTTGGCCGCCAACATGAAGCTGGTTCAATGCAATTCCGATGTGCCCATCTCATTGGCGTGCTCCGAGTTACGGGGCAACAGTCTGGAGCTCGGCATAATCGGAACCGCGTCCCTGGGGGGACCTCGAAGGCCTGCGGTCAGGCAGGCGACAGTTGGTGGCCCGGCGCCTCAGGCCACATTCGGTGCGGGACCATCGGAACGGAAGTCGGCATCCTCGACCCACATGCGATGCAGGATGACACCGATGCGGCGTGCCAGCGCGACCATCGCGCGCTTCGATCCTCGGCGGCGGGCAACCTGTGCGGCCCATGTCCTGAGCCAACTCGAACGGCCACGATGCATCATGACCGTCGCCGCCTGGCACAGGGCGCGCCGGAGATTGACGTCGCCGGCCTTGGTGATGCCGCCCGAAACATCGCGCTCGCCCGACTGATTTCGCGAGGGCGTCAATCCAACCCAGGGCCCCACCTTCTTCGAGGACGTGAAGCGGCCGGGGTCATCCACCGCGGATCGATAGGTCAGTGCAACGACGGCGCCGACCCCGGGCATGGACATCATGCGGCGGCAGGCCGGATCCTCATGGGCAAGCTGGCGGACACGGCGTTCAAGCCCGGCCAGTTCCTGTCGGAGCGACAATCGCGCCCGTAGCATCGGTTCGGTTGCCGCCTCCAGCATGGGATTACCCGCAGCCAGTTCGCGAATACGCTGTTCAAACCTGCCGCGCGATATGGAGCCGACCTTCAGGCCGAAGTTCCGCAAGAGCCCGCGCAAAGACATTTCCAGCGCAATGAAGCCCTGTTGCACCGCCTTGCGCGCGTTCAGAATCGCGCGAACCTCCTGTGCCGAGACCGACTTGCAGTGGACCGGCCGGAACCATCCCAGATGAAGCAGGCGCGCGATCCCCTCGGCATCCCGGCGATCAGTCTTGATCGGCATGGCCTTCAGCGCACCCTTCACCTGCCGGGTCTCCATCAGCACCACACCCAAGCCCGCCGCGGTCAACCCGCGGTGCAGCCATTGCGAGAGGGGGCCGGCTTCCAGGCCGATGGCGGCGATGGTGCAGCCCAGTTCCCTCATCCACCGTGCCAGCGCTTCCGGCTCGCTGGCCAACTGCGCTTCGCTCACGATCTTCCCATGTTCGCTGATCACGCAGATCGCGGTCTTCTCCAGCGACACGTCCAGTCCGACAAACAGCTTCATCTCGCAGTCCTCCCGATGGATCCAATACGGGAATGCCACCAGCTTGCCCGCGGTGTGGCAACGATAACGGGCGAGTCGCGGCGCAGGCCCCGTTACGGCATCTCATTGATTTTCAAAGCCAGAAGATGACGGTTGCGGCGAGTGCTACGGCAGAGAGGAAGGTCGTGGCGCACCTGTCATAGCGTGTGGCGATACGGCGCCAGTCCTTCAGTCTGCCGAACATGATCTCGATCCGGTTGCGCCGCTTGTATCGGCGCTTGTCGTAGCGAACGGCCTTGCCGCGCGACTTCCGGCTTGGGATGCAGGGGCCTTTCCCCTTGTCTTTCAACGCCTCCCGGAACCAGTCGGCATCATAGCCGCGATCGGCGATCAGCCATTCTGCGGTGGGCAGGCTGCCCAGCAGGGCAGCTGCGCCGGTGTAGTCACTGACCTGGCCTGCGGTCATGAAGAAGCGGATAGGGCGCCCCTTTGCATCGGTGACGGCGTGCAGCTTGGTGTTCAGCCCGCCCTTTGTTCGCCCGATCAGACGCCCGCGTTGATCGTCAGGCCCCCCTTTTTCGCCCGCAGGCTCGAGGCCGTGCGATGCGCTTTCAGGTACGTCGCGTCGATCATGACGACCTTCTCCTCGCCGCCTTCGGAGGCCAGTCCTTCCATCATCCTGGCAAAGACCCCCATGTCGCTCCATCGCTTCCAGCGATTGTAGAGGGTCTTGTGCGGCCCATACTCGCGAGGCGCGTCGCACCATCGCAAGCCATTGCGGTTGATGAAGATTATCCCACTCAGCACACGCCGGTCATCGACCCTCGGCTTGCCATGGCTCTCGGGAAAGAACGGCTTCAGCCGCTCCATCTGCTCGTCCGTCAGCCAGAAAAGATTGCTCATCGTGCCCCCCGTCAGCGCGGGGTCTTGAATCACGCAGCGGCAGCGGCATCAAGCCAATCAATGGGTCCTGAGCCTAGTGTGCAACTCTTTCGAAGGATTGAAGGAAAACACTGTCCTACAAGTTTGTCGATCCACCAGATGCCGGGACTGAAACCTTTATCAGCGCCCTGCTGATCAAGATTCGATACCTCACAACATCCCCGATGACACTTGCAACGGGATCATGCATGCTGCCCGGCATGCGCGCGCCCCTGCCTGCTTTCCTGTGCTTCCTCCTCTGCCTTCAGGCATCGATAGGCCACGCCACCGAGGCGCCCGCGACGGCCCCCCCGCTACGGATCGGGCTGGAACAGCTCTCCCCCGGACCAGGGCCGTTTCAATACCTCGCTCCCGGGCCGGACCGCCGCGGACTCGCGGAGCTGCCAGTGCTCGCGCCGAATGCACGCGGCGATGCCGCAGATCTTCTGCGCAGCCTGGCGGCCCGGGGGCAGGTGGCGGGGCTGGTTGGCGTGCTCTATGAAAACCGCGACAACGGCCATTCCTCGCTGGATGTCGCGCGTTTCCCGCAGCTGACCCCCGTCCACTACGCGGAGGACGCACAGGAAGAACGCCTGCATTACGGCCTGGCCGGCCCCATCCTGTTTCGCAGCCCCGTGATCGGCAATGCCTCGGTCGCCGTGGTCGCCGGGGTCATGCAGCGCAGCATTGGCCGGCTTGCCATGACCAGCCCCTGGGGACCAGAACGTGCCGCCCTGGCTTACCTTTCCAACCACATCTATCTCTATCCGGAACACCGGGACCATGACGCTCTCGATCGTTACCCGGCGAACTGGCCCTACATGCTCTTCAGCCAGGGCTCCTCACGCAGCGACCGCCCCTTCATGGAGGCGTTCGCCTTCGCCCTCGCCGCCCTGCGTCCCGAGACCCGCGCCCGGCTCGAGGCCGAAAGGCTGCTCGCGCCGTCGCTGCAGATGGTCCTGCGCCGCTCCCTGAGCACCGTCCGCTCGCGCGAGGCCTATCTCTCGGGCCTCGCCCATCCCACCGCCTTCCAGGCGAGCGAACTTTCCGCGCAGCGGATGGTGGCGCTGGCCAATGCGCTCACCCCCGGGGATATCCCTCCCCTCGTCATCCTGCAGGTCGAAAGCGAGAGCTTTCGCCCCGCCGCCGGGCTGGCGGATCTGCCCGAACAGCTTTTTGACACGCCCGCCGCCATCGCCCGGGTCTGGCGCGGCTGGGAGGGACGGAACGAGATGCGCGTCTCGGCCGCCGCCACGCGCGATCCGAACGGCCGGCCGCTGAACTTCACCTGGGTATTGCTGCGCGGCGATCCCGGGAAGGTGCGGATCAGCCCGCTCGATCCGCAGGGCACACGAGCACAGATCTCGATCGACTGGCATGACCGCTATCCCGTCACCCCCCGCGACGAGCGGCTGACCGACCGCATCGACATCGCCGTCTTCGCCCATAACGGGGTGCATGACAGCGCCCCCTCCTTCATCTCGGTGAGCTTCCCCACGCATCAGCTGCGCCGCTACGACACCGGCCCTGACAGCGCGCCTCGCCTAGTCGAGGTCGACTACGACGCCATCGGGCGCGAAGCCGCCTTCGATCCCGCGCTGCACTGGTCGGCTCCCTGGCGCGATGTCTTTCACCGAAACGACGCCGGCCGCATCACTGGTTGGACCCGTCACCACGCCGATGGCACCCGCCAGGACCACGCGCTAACAGAGAATGCCCCGGGATACCGGATCGTCCGCCCGCGCAACCGCCCCCCCTATCTGGAACCCCGTTACCCGTCGGGGGCCGACGACAACGGCTAGCCCCCCGGGGGGAGGGTCTGGACCATCAGACAAGCTGCCGGGTCAGCAAACACCCTTCAACAAATCAGGCGCATTACCTCACCGGGCACACATAACGCCGGGCGTGCGCATCAGGCAGAACCGGCGGTAGAAAAAACGGCAATGGTCAGGAAAAGGAAGGGGGTCTCAGCGGCCGGTGCAGGCCAGCACGACACGGACGGTGCCTAACAGCACCTTCAGATCGGTGCCCAGCGACATCTTGCGCTCATAGGCGGCGTCGAACTTGGCTCGGCTGGCAAAGGAGCAGCGATTGCGCTGGGAGATCTGCCAGAACCCGGTGACGCCGGGACGCAGGCGGTAATAGGCGCGGCCGGGATAGAGAACCTGCTGGCTGGGCATCATCGGTCGCGGGCCAACAAGACTCATGTCGCCGCGCAGCACGTTCCACAACTGCGGCAGTTCATCGAAGGACGAGCGGCGCAGGAACTTTCCCAGGCGGGTGATACGCGGGTCGTTCGCCAGCTTCTGGGTTGTGGTCCATTCTCTCTGGGCCTCGGGGTTCGCGGCCAGGTAGCCGTCGAGCAGCGCATCGGCATTCGGCACCATGCTGCGCAGCTTCCACATCCGGAACATGCGCCCGTCCAGTCCCACGCGGCTCTGGCTGTAGAAGGGCTTGCCCCCGTCCAGCCAGACCAGCAGGGCGAGGATGCCGACAAGCGGCAGGATGATCGGTAGAGCAATCACCACCAGCGCGATATCGAACCCGCGCTTAACGGCGTTGCGATAGATCCGGTTGGGGACGGGCGGAGTTGAAACGGAAGATCGGGTCAGGACCTCTGCATGCGGCTCGAAATGATTCAAATGAACCGTCATTCCATATCCCTCACCCAAACACGGCCCGATACCAGGACCATCACAACACACCAAACCGGACCTTGCAGAGCGATGTCCGGCTCCTTCAATGTAGTGACTTTAATCGAATGTGCGTGAAATTTGCAGCGCATTCTTCCGATTTCGGCGAGAAAAAGCCAATGGTTGGTTAATGATAGGGCTTGACTATAGTCTGACAAAGGGAACCGCGCCGTCCCAGGCGCAACCATAGCGGGCGCGACATCCCGGCCCCTACAACCCGAGACCCTGTCGACCGCAGGGCCCCTCCAAGGAATGGGTTTGACGACGTGCTGATTCGGAGGCAGTGGACAAAAGTCGGGACATGATTCGTGACGGCAGCGTAGAAAGATCGACGCCGATGGCATAAAAGTGCTGATCGTCGGGACGCCCCGGAAACCCGGCTCCCGCGGCACAAGGGACAGTGACGATGCATATGAGTGGCTCGCTAGACCTATACAATGATTTCTTCGGCCTGTCCGAGCGCCCCTTCACTCTGGTGCCGGATCCGGACTTCCTGTTCTGGTCCGACAATCACCGCCGCGCTTACACGATGCTCGAATACGGGTTGATGACCGGCGCGCCGATCACCCTGATCACCGGCGAGGTGGGGGCGGGCAAGACCACGCTGGTGCACCACCTGCTCAAGCAACTCCCGATCGAGATGACGGTGGGGCTGATCTCGAACGCGCAGGGCGACCGCGGCAAGCTGGTGCGCTGGGTGCTGATGGCGCTCGATCAGGAGGCGCCGACGAATGAGCCCTATGTGGATCTCTTCAACCGGCTGCAGACTTTCCTGATCGACGAATACGCCGCCGGCCGCCGCGTGATCCTGATCTTCGACGAGGCGCAGAACCTGTCGCGCGACGCGCTCGAAGAGCTGCGGATGTTCACCAACATCAACGCCAACAAGGACGAGCTGGTGCACCTGATTCTCGTCGGCCAGCCCGAGTTGCGCGACATCATCCGCCGCCCGGACCTCAAGCAGTTCGCGCAGCGGGTGGCGGCGAGCTTCCACCTAAAGGCGATGGATGCCGAGACGGTACGCGGCTATATCGACCACCGCATGGCCAAGGCCGGCGCCCGGACCGAGGTCTTTTCCGAACGCGCCTGCAAGCTCATCCACCAAGCAACCGGCGGCGTGCCGCGGCTGGTCAACCAGCTCTGCGATTTCTGCCTAGTCTACGCCTTCTCCGAAAGCCAGCCCAAGGTGCAGCTGGAAACGGTGCAGCGCGTCCTTGACGACGGTGTCTTCTTCGGCGCGCTGACCGAACCGCTGAAGGACGACTGACCCCCTTCCCGCGATGCCTTCCCCGCCCTGCTCCGAAGGGGTACGGGCCGCACGCACAGGACCTCCCATGCCCGACTTCTCCGACCTGCCCAAGCAATGGATCGTCAGCCCTGCCCCCCTGGCCGATCCGGTCGCGGGCAAGGCGGATCGCTTTGCCGGCTACCACCTGGCCACCGCCCGTGAGGTCCCGGTCCAGACCCTGCGCAGCGCCGAGGGCGCCGATCTCGGCCGACTGATTGGCTGGCCCATCCAGGGCGAGACGCTGCACCGCACCGACGGCACGATCACCCTTGGCCCCGGCCAGACGCCCGAGTATCTCTTTGCCGAGCTCGGCGGCCGCTTCGTCCTTCTGTGGCAGGCGGCGGACGGGCGCGTTCTTTTGCGCGAGGATTCGGCCGGCAGCCTGCCTGCCATCCACGCCCCCGCGGCGCGGCTGGTGGGCGCGACCGTGACGCTGATCGACCAGATCCACTCCCTACCCCCCGCCCCCGAGGTCGAGGCGATCTTCGATTTCCCGAAGCGCCGGGGCTTCCTACCCTTCGGCCTGACCCCGCGGCAGGGCGCGCATCGGCTGATGCCAAACCATGTGCTCGACCTGGACAGCATGACCCCCCGCCGCGTCTGGCCCGATGCGGGCTTCGCCGCCCGCCCGCCCCTGGACGCGGACCAGATCTCCGCCGGCGTGGCCGAGACCGCCGTCCTCCTGCGCCGTCACATGACGGCGATCCTGAACCAGGGAGAGACGGTTCTCTATCTCAGCGGCGGGCAGGATTCGCGCACCGTGCTGGCCGCCGCGCGTGGCATGACCGCTAACCTGCGCGCCGAGACGCTGGGCGACGAGGGCCTCCTCGATGCCCATGTCGCCGCCCAGGTCGCCCGCGCCGCCGGCATCCCCCACCGCCGCGTCCCCGTCGTGCCCGCCTCGCCCCGGGAGATCGAGGCCTGGCTCGCTCGCTCGGGACGGATGATGTTCGACCCGGTGACGCTTCTGGCCGCGACAGCGGTGCAGATCCACACCGCCAATCATCCGATCTCGGGCACCGGAGCCGAGATCATGCGCGGCTCGAACTGGGGCGAGGGCGACGCGGAGGCCCCCGCGCTGGACCTGCCCCGGCTCCTGGCGCGCGTGCGCATGCCCGACCTGCCGGTGATCCGCCGCGCCGCCCAGGCCTGGATCGACAGCCTGCCGCCGATGGATGCCGCGATGGCGATCGATCTCGCCAAGATCGAGCAGATCCACGGCTGCTGGTCGGGCGCCGAGGCCTATGGCCACCCGCTGCCCTTCCCCACGCTCAACCCCTTCTCCGGCCAGCGCCTGAACGAGATCACGCTGGCCATGCCCAAGGACTACCGCCAGTCCAACCGCATGTTCCCCGTGTTGCTCCGCGCACTCTGGCCCGAGCTTCTGGACGTGCCCATCAACCGCGCCACCGGCCTCGCCCGCCTGCGCTTCTGGCGCGCCGAGATCACCCGCATGATCCCCGCCAACCTGCGCCGGAAACTGAAACCCCTGCGCTAGCGGCCCCTCTCCCCAAGGTTGCGCAAGCCATTGAAAATACAGCTATGCTTGACAGCTACCCCATGCCAAGTTCGCCCGATCTGATTTCTGTGCGTCGATGGAAGGGTGTGCGGGATGTTCTGGAAGAAAGCTATTCTTGGTTTGGTGGTTTCCCTGGGTTTGACGGCAGTGGCCGACAGAAGCGCGCAGGCCGCCAATTGCTGGTTCGGGGAAGAATGGTTTGACTCACCCCCGAACGTCATCAGGGAGTGTCTGCACCGTGACATGCAGTCCTGGTATGGTTCGGTTGCCGAGGCGTATCCCTTCGAATGGTGGAACACCAGTAATGGCAACTCCGGCACTTTCTCGATGTACCACTGGCTCTATGAGGACGATTTTCTCGGCATATTCGATCTTCGCTACAACCTGACCCGTCATGGTTTCACATCATCGCTGGATGACCTTCCGCTCGGCCATTCTGTATCAACGTTTTCCTTCACCTTCGAGGCAACCGAGACGACAGCACTTTACATGGGCATCACCCTCGATGAATTCGTATCAAATGTGCAGGCCAGAGGACGCGCCTCGCTAACATCCGCGACGCTCAGTTTCGAGTTATACGAAGAGATCGTCCTAACCGAACGCCTGGACAGCAAAGCGCTTTTCCTGTCGAGCTTCGCCGACGCCTACGGGGAATCGGAATACTGGGGATATGGCGGCGGTGTCTACGTAAGCGCCCTCGGCACACGGGCCAGCCTCTCCAAATTCCACGCCAATGTCGCCAGCATAACCCCGGTCCCCCTGCCCCCCGCACTACCGCTGCTGCTGGGCGGCCTGGCCGGGCTTGGATGGTTGGGCAGGCGGCGAAAGGTTTCGTAAGAGCGTCTCGCTCTTTAGCCATAGGCCGGCCGGGCCGCCACCAGCGTAGTGATCAACGGCACCACGTTCGCGGCTCTCTCGAACGCATGGCGTTCGCCGCTTACCGTCTTGCGCTTTATGATAGCGCCGACGCGGCTTCGTCCTGCCCTTCAGCCGCTCGATCAGGTCGAGCGGGCCACGCCCAGAGTTTCCGCCACGACCTTCAGCGGAAATCGCCCTTCAGCGGCGACCGCGCAAGAAAGGTCGGTTTTGTAACGGTGGACTTGTCCAAGGCCTCGCGCAGGATCTCTGCCTCCAGCGTCTTGCGCCCGAGCTGGCGCTCGAGTTCGCGGACACGCTCCTCCAGTTGACGAACATCCTTGTTGTTCAGGCGGCAAGGAACGATTGGGGCGCATTTCAAAGGCCGGGCAGGCTGATATACTATACGGCGGCTCCTGATCATTGGAGCGATGACCCGGATCATGGGCCGTGCCCGGCAGAAGGTACCGGCAGACAGTTGGATCGGGCGGATGCTGGCTAGGAAGCCGAAGATGCTTGGTTGGCATTGCGCTTGCGAACAAGATGGCGCGTCAGATCTGGGCGATGCCGATGAAGAAAGAGAACTACAAGACGCCGGCGCTGGCGGCTGCGGTATGAGCCTCCTGTCGTAATCAACCAGCGAGGGTGCCAAGGGGTGTTAGAGGACGTTGACCTGAATGGGCGCAATGATCGAACAGATCTGGATCGGGAAAACCAGAGCCGAACTTCGAGCCATGGCTCGACTACGAGATTTGGACCTGATCCGCAGATCACCATGCCGGCCTGCGGCTTCTGAAAAGCCGCACATCGAGGCCTGAAAGAAGTTCGCAGTCGATCACACGCCATTAAGGTTAAAAGGCTTTTGCATCACGGGCGGCAACCAAAGAAGTTCGGTACCAAGGTCAGCGTCGCCACGACCCTCACGGAGGGGTTCGTGGTCGCACGGAACGCGCTCTGAAGAAGTGACCTGCTTATCCAGCTGCCCTGTCTGCCTGCCGAAACGAGCGCCGCAGTTTCACACCCTGCATTTCACAGGCCATCTGCCCCACCACCGTATCGGCCAACCCACCCCACGCAATCTCGAACAGGTCGGGATCCCAGCTATGATTGGTTTCCAGAAGAACGACTCCTTCTTCGGTGATGGCCACATCCCAGCCAAGGGACCGGAGCGGCAGCATCGCATCGGCTGCGCGCGACACCGTCTCACGAAGCAGATCCCAATTCGGCAGGACGACATCCTGGAAAACCACCCCCGTATCGGGATGACGGTCGAACATCTTGGAGCCATACTTCGGCTTCTGGTGTCCCACTGGGTGAAGGCGGCCGGTTGCCAGGTCAATGCCGATCGAGATCCCTCCGGCCGACCCGTTGTCCACGATGTTTTCGCCGATGCCGACCTTCAGAACCGCCGCGTTGTTAAGCCAGCGATCACCATTGGGAAGCGTGTCGATACGCACCGTGTTCACCGAGTTCGGCGCCAGTCTTCGCAGCAGCGAATGCTGCCTCACCCTGGGCTGAACGATGACGTTGCGAGCCGTTGCGACGAAGGCCTCCACGTCATCACCAGGACGGATCAGAGATGTCCCCCTGCCCTGTAATCCATCGATCGGTTTGACAAAGAACTCTCCTGCGCGGATCAGGGCAGCGGCGTCTTCGGCAGCAAGGGGCTGCCCTTCCGCTCCTCGAATGGCACCCTCTAAATCGATGGTGAAAATCTCGCGTACGGCGGGCAGCCCGGCGGCTTCCATACGCTCCCGGAAAAGCCGCTTGTTCTTGGCGAACTTCTGAGCCTCGCGGGGATTGAAACGGCTTTGCAGATCCCTAAAGAAGGCGTAAGGAAGACGACTGTGCCAGTCGGCCGGCGCTGTTTTCAGATACAATGCGTAACGCAGATACTGCACCGGCGGATGCCGATACCGCCAGAACAGCAAGCCCGCTTCAAGCGCCTGCCTGAGCAACGACTTGCGATTGGGCGCCGTCAGCATGCGCACGAACTCTTTCTGGTGAAATCTGCGCCAGTTGTTCAGCGCGGTCTTTAACTTCATCGGACTCACTCTCGGGAAATGGGCGTACGGCGCTCACCTCAGTATGCGCCCGCTCTCGAGTCGAACATCTCCCCATCAGATTTCTTAACTCTTAAAGACCTCTGCGTGGCGGGCTGATTTCGGGATTCTGGGTTGATTTCCCCACGTTGTCTGCGCCGCTGCCTGTGGCGCGGATGCAGGTGTGACGCGGGTTGAGGGTTAGGCGATTGCCGGGGTTTGCGGGTTGAGGGTTATCTTGTTTGCGGCCTTGAGGAGGTTCTGCCCGATGGCCGCCATCGCCAGTTGGGCGTGGGTCTTGGCGCAGCCGAAGTAACGCGCGCGGTGCAGGCCGAAGAGGCGCTTCATGGTTCCGAAGCATTGCTCCACCCGGAAGCGGCATTTTGAGATCAGCCGGTTGAAGCGCTTCTCGGACTGGCGCAGCGGGCGGCCTCGCGCGGCCTTTCGCATGATGCCGTCGCGGTGCTGGCCGCGCAGCGCCTCGCGGTTGGCGCGGCTGGCATCGGCCTTGTCTGCCAGCACCCGTTGCGCCTTTGCGCCCTCGATCATGGTGGCGAATTGCGGGCTCTCGGCCTGGTTGGCCGGGGTCGTGTGGACACGGTCGATGTAGCCGTCCTCGTCGGCACGGGCGAAGGCCTTGTAGCCCAGGGTGCTTTTCGATCCCTTCTTGACCCAACGCGCATCCGGATCGGCGCTGAAGTGCACGTCCGGAGCGTCGGGGGCATCGCCTTCGGCCCGGTCCTGCGGTGGGTCGATATGACTTCGCGGTCGCGCGGCACTCTCGACCAAGGTGGCATCCACGATCGCGGCTTCGGCAGCCTTCAGCTTCAACCCGTGATCTTCGAGCTGGCGGCAGACCTCGCCCAGAAGATCATCGTAGACGCCGCCTTTCACAAGCGCATTGCGGAAGCGGCAATGGGTGGTCTCGTCAGGCACCGGGGCATGCAGGCCCAGCCCGCAGAACAGCATGAAATCGAGCCGCACCTTGAGTGCGCGTTCCAGTTTCGGGTCCGACAGGCCGTGCCATTGGCCAATCAGAAGGCACTTGAACAGCACCAGCGGATCATAGCCCTGCGGCCCGCTCCCCGACCGCCCCAGACCGCGCGTCAGGATCGGCGAGAACGCCCGCCAGTCGATCAGCGCGCCGATCTTGGAAAGCACGTCGTCATCATCAATCCGAACCGCCGCTTCACGCAGAAAAAGGTCCATCATCCCACCCGGAAACTGCCCCATCGGACAATAGCAGGGCAGACAAGGCGCGGGAATCCTCAACTATGCAGAGGTCTTTCTTATACGTCCGGCACTAACACCTTTGACCTGCGTCCATTCGCGTAGGGTTATTGAGGCGAGGCGCTGTGGCATGGCGATGAGGCTGTTCCAGGCGGCGCAGCAGACGTCGACGATGTCTTCGTAGCTGTCGAAGACCCGGTTCGCGAGGTTGTTCTGGCGGAGGTATTGCCAAAGGTTCTCGACCGGATTGAGTTCGGGGCTGTATGGCGGCAGCGGCATCAGGGTGATGTTGTCCGGGACGACGAGGCTTCTGGAGTTATGCCAGCCGGCGCCGTCGAGGATGAGGATCGCGTGTGCGCCGGGCGTGACGTGCCGGCTGATCTCGACGAGATGGGCGTTCATCGCTTCGGGGTTTGCGTGCGGCATGACGAGCGCGGCGCCGGTGGCGCGGTCGGGGCAGACGGCTCCGAAGATGTAGGCCCAGGCGTAGCGGCAGTCCTTCGGCGCCCGCGGGCGGGTGCCTTTCCGGGCCCAGAGGCGCATCAGCGTCCCCTGCTGACCGACCCTTGCTTCATCCTGGAACCACATCTCCAGCGGCTTGCCCTGCGCCGTCTGGGGCAGTGCCGCGCGCACCAGATCGGGGAAGTTTTTTTTATATACGCCTTGGGCTTCGGCATCGCTCTGCGGGTGGCGCGGGCGCGCCGACAGGCGGGTAAAACCGAGCCGGCGCAGGATCGCGCCCATGCTGCGCGCCGCCAGTCGTACGCCGAAGCGCTGCTCGACCACCGCGCACAGGTCGATCCGGCGCCAGCGCACCACCCCGTCCGTCGCCGGGTTCGGCCCGGTCTCGACGATGGTGGCCAGTTCGCGCATCTGTTCGGCCCGCAGCAGTGGCTGCCGCCCCGGAAACGGCCGGTTGTGGAGGCCGGCCAGGCCCTCGGCATTGTAGCGATGCACCCAATCGCGCAGCGTCTGCCGGTCCATCCCGCAGCTCTCCGCCGCTTCGGTTCGGCTCTTGCCTTCCAGCACCAGCGCCAGCGCCAGCATCCGGCGCGATGCCCGCGCATCCTTCGCCCGCGTCGCCTCCCGACGCAGGTCCGTCGCCGAAAGTTCAGTCCGTGTGATCTCGACCGCCACGATGATCCTCCCTACCTTGCAAGGAGTGAATCACACGCCAGCCGAGAATCGCCCGCCGAGTCAAAGCCTGACGCCGCTGGTATTAACCCGTGCAATTCGCAGGCCATGCGTCCCACAGGTACCTGGAGCGGATTGGCGATCACCACACGTTTCACGTGCGGCGACAGAACTCGCGACACCGCCATGCAATTTCCGGTCGCTTCGATCACGACCTCATCAGTCTCCTGAAGCTGCCTGCCAAATCCCTCCAGGGCCGTTCGGGTCAGTTCGACCCGCCCTGCGTGCCTGGTCAGGCCATTCTCCCAGATCACCACCTCCCCGAAGGTGCGGTGGATGTCATACCGATAACGCGTCGCATGTGCGCCTCCCTTGCCAGTGACAACAAGCGGGAGCGGCGGGCGACACGACAACTACGGATTCGCGCTCACGGCGCAACCGGGCGAGTCGCAGAGGCGGCCAATTAACTAACTCGAGCTCTCGGCTCATGGTACAGATCGGCCTGCCCGCACCTTCGTGCTCCCGGTGCCTCTGTCCCGGATGCTCGCAGCATACACCCTGATCGCAGAATCAGAGCCGAACATCGGCACCGAGATCCTCATACCGGTTAACAATCTCCTCGAGCGTCTATTCGTCGAGGAGCGCCGGCGCCTCAAGATCATACCCAACACCTGGGGCGAGCGCCCGGTTCTCAAGCTCATGCTTGGCGCCATGACCCGTGCTGCCGAGCGCTGGCGCGCGTTGCGCTTCACCGACTCTCATGTGCAGCGTCGGCCGCGTAGCGCCATCTGTCCGATCGACGTATTCGCCAATCCACCGTATCCAGACTGCAGAATATTAACCCCCCAGTTATCGTTCGCTTCGACAAGAAGTACGCCATCTTCAGTAATGGCGACGTCCCAACCTAGACTCTTTAACGGCAGCATGACCTTAGCCGCATGCATGACGGTTTCGCGTAGCAGCTTCCAATGAGGTAAGACCACTCCTGAAAACGTCGTGCCGGTATCCGGATGTTGGTAGTATGTAGCGATGCCTCTTGGTGTCTTTGCTCGAGCAGGCGGATGCAGTGCACCGGTTTCAAGATCGACACCGATCACCAAGCCAATGGCTGATCGGTTATCGACGATACCTCCACCTTGACCCAACTTCAATACAGCGGCATTGTGTGTCCAGTTCTCTCCGTCACACAGTGTATCAATGCGCACAGTATTGACAGAATGAGGGTAGAGCTTCCCCAGAAGTCCGTGTTGTCGGATGCGGGGTTGGACAATAACGTTGCGCGCGCTGGTTAGAAAATCCTCTGCATCATCATGGGGACCGAACAACCGCGCATTGCGTCCTTTGATGCCGTCAACTGGCTTGACGAAGAAATCTCCGTTTTGCAATCGAGATATGGCGGAATCGATATCTAAAACTACTCCGTCGGCATCGTGAATTACCCCTTCACGGTCGACTATCAGCACCTCTCGCACGACTGGCAGACCCGCCTCTTCCATCTTGACGCGAAAGCGCTGCTTGTCGCGCGCAAAAATCCGCGCTTCCGGCGGATTCAGACCAGCCTGTAGGCGCCAGATCATCCGGGGAGGAACATGGCTGTGGATGTCATCATGTGCATTTAGCTGGTAGAGACCGCTCTTGAGATATTGCGTCGGCACATGCCGATAAAGCCAGAACAGGCTCCCTGCCTCACGCACTTGCTGCCAAATAGGTTTACGATCCTGTGCAGCAAAATACGTTTGAAAGTCCTGAAAATGAAATTCGCGCCAATTTTTAAAAATAGATCTGAAAACCACGGAATCTCGTTCCTCTAAATTTTTTTATCGGAAGATTTTGAAAATTTACGGCTATACTGATTAGATAATTTGCCCACCGGCGTGTCCCCCAACCCCCCCCAGCCCGCCTGGAAAAGGTTGGCGCACCACTTGTCGTTGGCTTCCAGAAGCACCACGCCGGTTTCGGTTATCACCACATCCCAGCCCAGGCTTTCCAGCGGCAGCGCCGCCTCGGCTGCGCGCGCGACGGTTTCGCGCAGCAGCGTCCAGTGCGGCAATGTCTGTCCGTCGAAGGCGACCCGCGTCTCGGGGTGGTGGCTGTAGAGCCGGTCGCCGAACTTCATGCGCTGGCGGCCGGACGGGCGCAGCTTTCCGGAATCCAGGTCGATCCCGACGATCAGCCCCCCGGCCGAACCGTTGTCGACGATGCTGCCGCCGACCCCCAGTTTCAGAACGGCCGCGTTGTTGACCCAGCGGCCGTCGATGCGGGTCGTGTCGATGCGGACGGTATTGACCGCATGGGGGTAAAGCCGCTGCAGCAGCGGGTGCTGGCGGATGCGGGGCTGCACAATGGTGTTGCGCGCCCCGGCCAGGAAGGCGGCGATATCGTCACCGGGGCGCAGCACCCGGGCGCCGCGGCCATAGGTGCCGTCGGTGGGCTTGGCGAAGAACTCGCCCTCCTGCAGGAGCAATGCCGCGGCATCCCGTTCCAGGATCGTGCCCTCGGCATCGCGGATGACGCCGTCGCGGTCGACCGTCAGCACCTCGCGCAGGACGGGCAGGCCCGCCGCCTCCATCCGCTGGCGGAAAAGCTGCTTGTCCTTGGCCAGGGGCCGGGCGTCGGCCGGGTTCATCCGCTCCTGCAGGTATCGGATCAGGCGTGGGGGCATGTAGGCGTCGATCGGCTCGGGGGCGGATTTCAGGTAAAGCCCCGCCTTGAGATACTGGTAGGGCGGATAGCGGTAACGCCAGAACAGGCCCGAGGCCTCGCGTAGCTGGCGGGCCAGCGGCTTGCGATCGCGGGCGGCGAGGTAGGGGCGGATTTCCTCGGCGTGGATCTCGCGCAGCTTGTTGAGGACGGAACCGAAACCCATCGACATCACTCCTGAAGGCCGGACCGCGAAAGCCGGCCAGCGACCGGGACGGCGGCATCAAACCGGAAGGCGGCGCTGACCTTCATGAGCTACCCCCGCACCGGCTCGGTAGCAAGCGGGGCGGGGGGAGCCACATGGCGCAGCCCGTGCTTCTGGGCGGCAACGCGCCCAATGGTCGTGTCGCGCAGGCCACCGCAGCTTTTCTGCATGACGTTGACGTTCCAGAAATCGTTGGCCTCTACCAGGAGCGGGCCGTCCTCGGCGATCGCCACGTCCCAGCAGAGGGTGCGCAGATCCGGCAGCGAGCGGGCGGCGCGCACCGTCAGCGCCTTCAGCTCATCCCAATGCGGCAGCTGGTAGCCGTCGAAGGTGGTCTGGGTATCGGGATGGCGGGCATAGGCGACGTCGTCGCCGAAACGGGACTTGCGATAGGCCCGCGTGAAAAGCCGCCCGGACTCCAGGTCGACGCCCACGGCGAGCCCTCCCTGCCCCCAGTTGTCGAAGACCATGTCGCCCGATCCCATGCGCAGGGCGCTCGCGCTGTGGCGGACCGTATCGCCATCGAGGAAGGTATCCAGCCGGATCGTGTTGAGCGCGCCGGGAAAGAGCGCCGACAGCACCGGATGCTGGCGCACGCGCGGCTGGATCAGCGTATCCACCATGCCCGCCAGCGCCGCAGGCGTGATCTCCTCGGTGCGGATCACGCGCGCATCCCGGCCGAAACTGCCCCGCACGGGCTTGGCGAACAGCTCCGCCCCCAGATCCGCCGCCGCGGCGCGAAACGCCTCGAAGGGGACGACCTCGTCGCGGGCGTTGCGCAGCACGCCCCCCTCGGTCACCAGCCAGGAGGGCGTGATGCAGCGCGCGCCATGGGTGATCATATGCGCCTCGAAGCGGCGCTTGTCGCGCACGATGCCCAGCTGCGGGCCGCGATTCTCGCTCGCCTGCACATTGCGGATCAGCATCGAGGGGACGAAGGCGCGGATATCGCCGGTGAAATCCTTGGCGTAGAGTTCGTATTTCACATACTGGTAAGGCGCGTAGCGCCAGTAGCGCCAGAGGCGGAACATCTCGGCCATCTGCACATGCAGTGGCTTCTTGCCTCGGTGGCGCAGGTAGGGAAGCACCTCGGTGCGCAGGAAACTGCGGATTGCCGATGTCAGTACGCTCATGGGATCAGTCCGTTTCCTGTCTGTGCGAAGGCTGCGAAACCCTCAGCCGGGTGCGAGCGGGGATAGAGGAATCGCGCGCCTTGTTCTTCCACGGCCCACTAGACGACATCAAGCTGGCGATATTCGACCGATCTGTCGTGACAGCGCGCGTGGCCAGCGCCGCGCGCAGCCAGCGGTGCAGGTCGGATGTCAACCTGTCGTGCTTCAGCGGCGGCAGCAGGTCGGCGCGCTGGCGATAAATCGTGCTCCCGTCCACTTGCTTGCGCCCTTCTCGCCTCGACCCCGCGCTCAATTCCCGGCGGCGGGAAGATCGGCCAGGGCGTCGCGCGCGGACTGGAACTGCGGCAGCGGGCTGTCGCCGGCCAGTTCCAGGGCGCGTTCCAGCGTGGCGCGGGCTTCCTCGGGGCGGTCGAGCGCGGCATAGGTCATGCCCAGGTGATACTGCACCAGCGCGTTGTCGGGCAGGCCAGCGGCGGCGGGTTCCAGGTGGCTCAGCGCCTCGGCATAGCGGCCGCGGCGATAGGCGATCCACCCATAGGTGTCCTGGAAGGCCGGCACCTCGAGCCCGCGCAGCCGCTGCGCCACGGCCTGGGCGCGTTCCAGGCTCTGGGTATCGTCGCGATGGGTCGAGATCAGGCTGGCGAGGTTGTTGGCGATCACCATGTTGTCGCGGTTGGCCTCGTAGAGGCGCTCGTAGATGGCGATGGCGCCCTCGAAATCCTCTTCCCGCTCCAACTCGCCGGCGCGCAGCCAGTTGAAGAAGAGCGAATTCGGCATCCGCTCCAGCGCGGCCTGCAGCGTGGCGCTGGCCGCGGCCGGATCGCCGGTCTGCATCTCCAGCTGGTAGAGCGCGCGCACCGGCTGCTCGTCGTTGGGATACTCGGCCATCAGCGCGCTATAGATCTCGCGCGCCTCGTCCAGCCGGCCCTGCACGGCGCGCAGCCCGCCCTGCACGAAACGCAGCGCCGGGTTGGTCGGGTCCTGCTCCAGCTGGGCGGCGAGATAAGCCTCGGCCTCGTCCATGCGGCCGGCCTGCAGGTGGTTCTGCACGATCACGGCTGCGGCACGCACATCCGCCTCGCCGCTTTCCAGAAGGCTCTGCAGAAGAGCGGTGCTTTCCTCGGTCCGCCCTTGGGCAACCAGCAGGCGGTTGCGCAACTCGTTCGAGGCCGAGCGCGACTGATCTGTGCCCAGTTGCTGAAGCCCGGCGATCATCGCCTCGGCGCGTTCCCATTCCTCGATCGCGATATGGACCTGGCCCAGAAGCAGCATCAGCTCCAGGTTACTAGGGTTGAGCTGCAGCGCATCCTGCAGCGCCGCGCGCGCCGTGGTCATCCGGTCTTCCGAGATCAGGTAGCGCGCGTAGCGCATCGTCTCGGCCGGCGCCTGGCCCGAGGCCTCCATCGCCAGCGCCAGACGGTCGCCCATCAGTTGTCGGTCACCCATCCGCTCATGCGCCTGCGCCAGAAGCGTCAGCGCGCCCACATCGCGCGGCGCCCGGTCCAACGCACGGCGCAGCAAGGTGATGGCCTCCTCGGGGCGGTCGGCATTGATCTGCCAGCCCGCCTGCATCTTCAGCGCCTCTATATGATTGCCGTCCTGGGCCAGGATCGTCTCGACCTGAGCGCGCGCGCCGACGCTGTTGCCCTGTATCATGTAGATCCGCGCCAGGATCACCCGGATGTCGCGCAAGCGCTCCGAGTCCGTGCCACCCTCGACGATCGCTTCCAGCTCGGCCACGCCCTCGTCGATCTGCCCCTCCTCGATCTGCACGACTGAGCGGGCGGCGCGGAAGGTCTCGACATATGCGTCCTCACCGATCAGCCGATCAAGCTCAGCAAGGGCCGCAGGCGTGCCCTGGGTCTGGCGCAGGAAGCGCACCACTGCTAGCGCTGCGTCGGGGCCTTCGCTGTCGACGGCAAGCTGGCGCAGGAAAGCCTCGGCCCCCTCCTGGTTTCCGGTCTGCACATACCACTGGATCAACGCGCCGCGCAGCTGCTCATTCTCGGGGAAGCGGCTGTACATCTCCTCGAACTGGGCGGTCGCGGCCTCGGTATCGCCGCGGGCGATCAGCAGGCGCAGCTTCAGTTCATGATATTCTAGGTTCTGCGGATCTTCGATCAGTGCGGCCTCCAGCTCGGGCAGCGCGGCCTGCGGATCCTCGCTGCTCAGCAGTTCGTTGATGACGACGCGCCGGGCGATGATCCGGGCGCTGTCGGTGACCGTCTCGTCCGCCAGCGTAGCCTGCGCTAGCTGTACTGCCTCGGTCTTGCGCTCGAGATCCTGGTCGATCAGCGCGTTGCGGTATTCGAGCGTGGCGAGCATCGTGCGCACCAGCGGATCCTCTGGTGCGACCGCCTCGGCCTGTCGGATGTGGCGTTCGGCCTCGGTCCAGTCGGCCGAGGCCAGCGCCATCTCGCCCAGGGCGAGGCGGGCTTCTAAGTCCTCGGGATATTGCTCGACCAAGCGCAGGTAATGGCCGTAGGCCTCCCGCAGGTTGCCCCGTTCGCGCATCAAGCGGGCATAGGTGGCGCGCGCATCGCGATGCTGGCCGTCGAGCCGGAAAACATTGCGCAATTCCACCACCGCGCGATCCGGATCGCCCGCCTCGACCAAATTCACCGCCGTCAGGAAATGCTGCTCGGCGCGGTCGGCGGCATTGTCGCACTGGCCCAGGATCAGAGGCAGGGCGACAAGGCCGGCAATCAGCGAAGGAGAACGCAGTATCATGATCAATCCACTCAAGAAAATCGGACGACAGGGACGCCGCGTGATCCTTCCGCCCGAAGGGTTACGATGGCGTGAAGCTTATGCCAGCAACGCCCGTTATGCGAGGGGGAAGGCGCTCACGTCTGCGCGCTTTTTCCGCAACTGCACGGTCGCGATTCAACCGATACGAATGTCTAGAGGGATGAGCGCACGCCTGACGGGCATCTCAGGGGTGAAATAGCGCCGAAAAGCTTCAACTGATCCTGATTGGATAGAAAATTTTGCTTTCGGTAATGGTGTGGTGACCATCCTGCAGCTAAAGGAAGGACTGTACCGAGAAGCGCCCACCGTCGGAGGGGGCTTTGCGTTGTTGGAGCGATGTCGTGGAATGCAGAGGCCCCGGACCCGTTGAGCGGGCGCCCCAGAGCGGAAACGGACGATGAGCCCCTTGCCGATGCGTTCCGCGCTTCGGCCGGCGGGCAAAAACTCGTCAGGCAGACCTTCGGCAGTTATCTCCCGGTCGGATCGAATGGAGGACCGACATGAATATTGATTTCAAGTTTTACCTGTCGATCTTCTGGCGGCGGTTTCCCTATTTCCTGATCGTGGCGACGCTGATCGGCGCGCTCGGCGTGTCGGTAGCCTCGGTCCTGCCGCCCTCCTACCGGGCCGAGGCGCTGCTTCTGGTGGAAAGTCCGCAGATCCCGACCAATCTGGCGGCCTCGACCGTGCAGACGAACGCGGCAACGGAGGTCGCGATCATCAACCAGCGGCTGATGACCCGCGCCAATCTGATCGACACGGCCAATCGGCTTGGTCTTTACCGCGACCGCCCCGGCATGTCCCCCGATCAGGTGGTCGAGGACATGCGGCGCAGCATCCAGATCCGCTCCGCCGGCCTGACCGGGCGGGCCAGCGCGACAACCGCCCCGACGGTCCGCGTCAGCTACCAGAGCCGTGACCCGCAGATCGCCGCGCAGGTCGTCAACGAATTCGTCGGCATGATCGAGCGCGAGAACGTCGACATGCGCCGCGGCGTGGCCAGCGAGACGCTGCGCTTCTTCCGCGAAGAGGTGAACCGGCTGAGCGAGGAAATCAGCATCCGCCGCGCGCGGGTTCTCGAATTCCGCCAGCAGAACAGCGCCACCCTGCCCGAGAGCCTGGATTTCCGCCGCTCGCAGCAGGGCCGGCTGGAGGACCAACTGCGCCAGATGACGCGCGAGGACACCCAGCTCGAGCAGCGCCGCGCCGAACTGGTGACGCTTTTCCAGACCACCGGGCGGCTCAGCAACGAGCCCTCGCCGCAGGAGCGTGAACTTGCCCAGGCGCGCGAGCAGCTGGCCAGCGCCCTGCGCCTTTATTCGGCGCAGAACCCGCGGGTGCGGGTGATCCAGGCCCGCGTGGCCGAACTCGAGAACATGGTCGAGGGCGATGCCGCCCCTCGCAGCGATGCGGCCACTGCCGAGTTCGAACAGCTTCTCGCCTCCATCGATGAGTCGCGCGCCGCCCTCGCCGAGGAACGCACCCGGATCGAAGACGCGATCGCGACCATGCAGACCGCGATCGACGCCACCGCCTCGACCGGCCTGCGCCTGTCGGAATTGGAGCGCGAACTGGCCGCCATAGAGGCGCAGCACCGCAGCGCCGTCGACCGGCTGACCCAAGCTCAGATGGGCGAACGGATCGAGCTGATGTCCCGCGGCCAACGGATTACCGTGCTCGAACAGGCCGCGGTGCCGGGGGCGCCGAGCAGCCCGAACCGGCCGGTCATCGCCGCGGCCGGGGTCGGCGGCGGCATGGCCGTGGGTCTTGCGCTGGTGGCGCTTCTGGAACTGCTCAACCGCTCGATCCGCCGCCCGGCCGAGATCACGCGCCGGATGGGGATCACGCCGCTGGCCACCCTGCCCTATGTGCGCTCGCGCCGGCAGGTTGTGACCCGCCGGCTCGTCATCGGCGCGGCGCTGGCGATCTCGCTCATCGGCATTCCGCTCACGCTCTGGGCCGTGCACACTTTCTATCTGCCGCTCGACTACCTGATCGACCGGCTTTTCGACCGGATCGGTATCAACCGTTTGCTGCAGAACTTTATGTAACTGGCATTGTCGCCGCACGCGCTCCCCAGGGCCGCCGCGGATGTGAGAGAGGACGGGTATGGAACGAATTCAGATGGCGCTGGAAAAGGCGCGCGCCAAACGCGCGAGCTCCGCAGGCGCGGCCCCGACCGCGAGCGATCCCGCCCAGCCTCCCTCCCAGACGGCTAACCACACGGCAACCACGGCCGCGACCGCGAAACCGGCCGTCCGGAACGGCCCCGCCAGCGCTACTATCACCGAGATCGCGCCGCCCGCCCCTGCACCTACCGCCGCACCTGCACCCGCCCCGGGCGAACTGTCCGCCGAGATCCGCACCCGCTGGGAGACCCTGCCCGTCTTCAGCCCGAAACCCTCGCTGATGGCGCATCACCGGCTCATCGGGTTTTCCGGCGGTCGCGAGGCAGGGCCAATCGACATGATGCGCACCAAAATCCTGCAGGAGATGCGTAAGAACGGCTGGCGGCGGCTGGCCATCACCTCGCCCAATCCCGGCTGCGGCAAGACCACGACCGCGCTGAATCTGGCCTTCAGCCTGGGCCGGCAGGCCAACCAGCGCACGGTGGTGGCCGATCTGGACATGCGCCGGCCAGGTATGGCGCGGATGCTGGGCCTGCAGGCCGGGCACCGCTTCGCCCGCGTCATCGCCGGCGAGGTCCCGGCGCAGGAGCACATGGTCCGCTACGGCACGAACCTCGCCTTCGGCACTTCCGAGACACCGGCGCGCAACCCCGCCGAGCTTCTGCAGGGCGCTTCCATCGGCCCGGCGCTGACCCAGATCGAGACCGACTACGCCGCCACCGTCATGATCTTTGACATGCCGCCGATGATGATGAGTGACGACATGATGGCCTTCGCCCCGCATGTCGATTGTGTGCTCCTGCTCGCCGGCGCCGAGACGACGTCGATGGACGATCTCGACCGCTGCGAACGCGAACTGGCCGGGGTGACGAATGTCCTGGGCGTGGTGCTAAACAAGTGCCGCTACATGGAACCGGGCTACGGCTACGGCTACTACTGAGCCGCCGGGCCGGACTCCGACGCGGAGCCCGCGCGGCGCCCCACCCGCCGGCGCCGCCATTTCTGAATACCCGCCTCTCCCGCAAGCCTTCGTAATCCGTTGCGCAAGTCTTGCAGCCGTTTCGCGCACGAAACACCACTGCGGATAAAGCACGGGGAAGGAGTGCCCCCGGCTTCCCGGACGGCGCGGACATCCGGAATGTTTCGCGCGCGAAACGGGGGACCGGGGGCATCCCGCGCGGGGGCGCCGGGATGCGGGGAACAGGCGTTGAGCCTTCAGGAGAGCGGCGCGTGGTCAGTCGATCGGCTGGGCCGGCGGTTCGGTGGCGGGGGCGCCGCCCAAGGGCGCGGTGGCCGGGGCATCCATCGGCTCGGCCGCGGGCCGGCTCGCGCGTTCGCGGAAGACGTATTCCGGCGCCGCATCGGCGGCATCGCGCGTCAGGTCGAGCTGGATCTCGCGGGCGTCGAAATCGATCTGCAGCTCGTCGAACTTGACCGCGATGTCCTTGGCGCCAATGCCCAGGAAACCGCCCACCGACAGGATCGCGACGGTGATGGCGTTGGTCTCCTCGTCGAAGATCAGGTCAGTGATCCGGCCGATGTTCTCGCCGTCGAGCGAACGCACGCGCGTGCCGGTGATCCAGTCAACGCGCAGCTCGTTCGGGGCCTGTTCGCGCACTATGGCCTCCTCGGTGGCGGCATCCGCCTGCCCGAGGCCCGACTGGGTGGCGTCATCTTCAGGATCGACAAGGGGATCGGCCGCGGGATCGGTGGCCGGTTCCATCGTCTCGGCCGGCTCCGTCGTCTCGGCGGGGTCGGACTCCAAGGTATCAGCCTCCAAGGTATCAGCCTCCAAGGTATCGGACTCGAGAGGGTCTGAGTCGAGGGGA
>CAZKSE010000023.1:23843-26092 GCA_964555305.1 uncultured Rhodobacter sp.
CTCCAAGGTATCAGCCTCCAAGGTATCGGACTCGAGAGGGTCTGAGTCGAGGGGATCGTCCGTGTCGGTCCCGGTCGCCGGATCGGTCTCGGATTCCAGATCCGTCTCCAGATCCGTTTCTGCGTCGGTCTCGAGCTCGCTCTCCGGCTCGGCCTCCAGGTCAGGGGCCTCGTCGCCTTCATCGAGCGGGCTGTCGAGTTGCTCGCCCGTCTGTTCGTCGCTCCGCTCCTCGATCAGTGGGTCGGCCGGTGCCGTGGTGGCGGATGGATCCTGCGCCAGGGCCGATCCGATCAGGAAGGGCGCGATGAGCGCGGAAGTGGAAAGAAGATTACGCATGGCATCCTCCATTCTCGGCGGCGCCCTGACCCCACCGTGGGGCCCGCTGCCACCTTTCGCGAGAAGAACATCGCGCGGCCTTGCCGGGTTCCGGCGATGTGCACCGGATCGGCAGAAGACTGCCTATGGGCCAAGCACATATCGGCGCGCAGACGACCCCATGTTTCGCGCGCGAAACGCCCCCATTCGCCTCTTTTGCCCGCCGATTTCCAGCGCCCTTGTGGTAAAATCACGCCGCCGTCCGAGTCCTGGGCGGCAGAAGAGGAGGGGACGACCATGACACCGAAGTCTTTCCTCGTAGCAGTTCTTGCGATCCTGCCAAACCCGGTCCTTGCCCAGAGCTACGATGCCGCCGGCACCTGGACCTTCACGCCCGCCGCCGAGACCTATCCGATCTCCGAGGATCTGGTGGTGATCCATCTCAACCACAGCCACGACCGGTTCGAGCCGGTCAATGCCGACCACCCTGCCGCCGATGCCTCCGGGCAGTGTTTCGGCGCGATCGTCATCCGGGCAGGGCAGCCTTCGGGCAGCGGCAATTGCCATTACCGCGACGGGCAGGGCGATGCGCTGGTTACGCAATGGACGGTCGAGGGCATGGAGTCCGATGGCCGGACGCGGGGCCGGTCCTCGGACACCATGCCGTCGCCGTCGCTGTCGATCACGGCGAATTCATCGGGCGTGGTGTCCGGATAGGCGGTCATGAAATCCTCCATGCTCAGCGGGAATTCGTGATCATGGGCGTCGTGGCTGCCGGCCAGGGCCGGGGCGGTGGCAAGGGCGATGATGCTGGCGGCGATGGCGAGATGCGTCTTCATGGGTCGTCCTCTCCTCTGACTGACGCGAAGCCCCTTCGGCTCCGCGGCAAGAACGCCTGAGGCAGGAAAACCATCCCGGCAGATCACGCCGATGTTTCGCGCGCGAAACGCCGCTTTCCGCATGACACCGAGAGGACGATCAGCCCAGCCGCTTGGCGAGCCAGCCAAGGAAGGCGCGATCGGGGCTGCGCAGGCGCGGCCGGCCGGAACGTTGCCAGAAGCCCTGCCATTCGGCGACGAGCGCGTGGACGTCCCAGCCCGGGGCTTGGGCGCGGGCGCGAGCCAGCGCGGCTTCCGACAGGACCGGGGCGCTGCCGGGCTCCACCACCACCGCGCGCGGGGTGACGCGGAAGATGTCGCCGGGCTCCTCGGTCAGCTGGTAGTCGGGCAGGGTGTCGGCGGCGATCATGTCGCGGATCATCTTGCGGAAGACCCGCCGCGGGCTGGCCGAGCCCGACTTCTTCAACAGCACCTCCAGCGAGACGCGCCAGTCGGGCTGGTGGCCGCAATGTTTTCGCGCCAGCTCGTAGACCCGGCGCTCCAGCGGTTTGCGCAGCCGGAAGTACTGGCGCGAGAGCGTGAGGACCGATTTCGCCAGCACCGCGCGGTAGAGCCATTCCGACAGCTGCACCGTGACCGAGACCATGCGGCCCCCGCGCGACCGGCGGCGGATCTGCCAGGTCTCGATCATGCCGAAGCCGGTGGTGACCTCCTCGCCTCCCGTCACCACATTGGTGGTGATGCGCGTGCCCGCCAACCGCTCGAAGGCCTCGCGCAGCCGGGTGTAGCCGTCGCCCGAGGTTTCGCGGTTGGTGGCGACCAGCAGATCGTGCGCCTTCAGATGCAGCACGCGGGCCACCGGGCGGCCGGCGTTGAGCGCGGCCATCAGCTGGCTGATGCAATAGATCAGGATGTCCTTGTCGAAGATCGTCGCCAAACCCTTGACCGAGGGGGTGACGGTGACCGCGATGCCGTTGTGATCGTATTTCAGGATCCGCCGGTCGGGCCGCGTCGAGAGCGAGAACATCGGGTGTTCCATGCTCGCCAGATCCGCCTTCGGCAGCGCGCCGAAGATGTCGCACAGAAAGAAATCCG
>CAZKSE010000024.1:0-25591 GCA_964555305.1 uncultured Rhodobacter sp.
AACCTACGACCAATTGATTAACAGTCAACTGCTCTACCGCTGAGCTACGCCGGATCCGCGGCTCATATAGCAAGGTGGATTCGCAGCGTCCAGAGGGAGTATGGGAAAATTTCGACCCGGGTCCGGAACGATGCGTCACGACCGGCGAAGGGCGATCAGCCAGAGCCCGGCGAGACCGAACGAGGCGAGCGCGTTCCAGCTGGCCATCGACAGGCCGAGCATCTCCCACGCGACCTCGTCGCAGCGCACGACGGGGGCGGCAAGGACGCGGTCCAGCAACTCCTCTGCGGTCAGGGCGGAGAAATCGATGGCCGCTGAACAGGCTTGCGGCCCCTCGACCCAGCCCCGCTCGACCCCGGTGTGGTAAAGTGCAATCGCGCCAGACGTGGCGGCGGCAATCGATCCAGCCAGGAAGACCGCGGCGGCGGGGAATACCAGCGCGACGCCTCCCAGCAGGACCGCCGCCAGATGCGGCCAGCGTTGCCAGATGCACAGCGCGCAGGGGGCCATGCCGAAGCCGTGCTCGAATATCAGCGCGCCGACCAGGAGCCCGGCCGAGCCGAGCGCCGCCGCAATTGCCAGACGGGTGCGCGTCACAGGTGCCTCATGATATAGAAACCACCGATCAGCAGTACGACGAAAAGCGTGAACATCAATCCCAGCCGCTTCTCTATGAAGTCACGAATCGGTGGGCCGAACTGCCACAGCAGCGCGGCGACGATGAAAAACCGCAGCCCCCGCGCGACGAAAGAGGTGACCACGAAGGTCGTCAACGGCAAGCTGGTCCAGCCGGCCATGATGGTGATCACCTTGTAGGGAAACGGGGTGAGCCCGGCGATCAGGACCGACCAGAAGCCGTAATCGTTGAATCGGGTGTTGAAGGCCTCCACCGCCGCGCCCTTGCCAAGCGCTGAAAGCGCCGGGTAACCCACCGCCTCGAAGGCGAAGGCGCCGATTGCATAGCCAAGAAGGCCGCCGGCGACCGATGCCAGCGTGGCGACGCCGGCTATCACGAACGCACGCGACGGCGTAGCGATTACCATGGCGATCATCAGCACGTCCGGCGGGATGGGAAAGACCGAAGATTCGATAAAGGCGACCAGCGCCAACGCCCAGATCGCGCGGGGATGGGCAGCCAGCGAAAGGGTCCAATCGTACAGCGCCCGGATCACACGAAACTCCTGAGTTCGAGACCCGGCTAGACCGTGACCCCGGGATACGTCAAGCATGAACCAACGGTGCTTAACGGGACGTGACAGCCCCATCGGACTGTGCCATATCTGCGCACACCTTCCTGCGGGCGTGGCGGAATGGTAGACGCGAAGGTCTCAAACACCTTTGTCCAAAAGACGTGTGGGTTCGAGTCCCACCGCCCGCACCAGGCTCTTCCGACCACGGATCAGTTTACCAGTACTTCCTGACCGCTCGTCTTGCCCTTCGCAAACGGCGACCCTGCCCGGTGGTCGCTCTAGCGGGCGGAGCCGCGGTGTGATCCGGATCACTGCGCCGTGCGCTTATTGTGTTAGCTGTCAGCTATTGTGTTTCGTCTGATGACCAATCCTCCCCGGATAAAGTAAAGCGTGAGAGTTCGGCTGGTGGGTGGGTGCTTGCATGGATCCTCGGACAGCACAGGATCGCGGCGAGTCAGGTTTCTTGGCGGTTTCCTGTCTCGCCGCGCGCTACGCGAGCCGGCAAATCCGGCACTATCGATAGCAAGTCGGTCGTTCTGCAGCGTTCCTTTCGGCACTCCCCCCGCGCTCACCTGATTTCTCAGTTGAGCGGTCCGGCATACGGCTCCACAGCGAATCGGGGTCGCGTGCGAGACCGAGATGACTTCGGCGCGGCGGTTGCAGTCGTGCGGGGGACATGTCAGGTGCAGCAGATCTTTTATCGGAGGAGTTAACGAAGATGTTGTATGTCGACATTCCCACGCAAGCCGAACTCAATGCCCTCATCTCCGCCCGCGGCGAGGCGCTGATCAGCATCTATTTGGCGACCACGCCTGAAACGCAGCATATCGACGCGGCGCGTATTCGCCTCAAGCAACTGACCAACGATGCCGTCGCCCAGCTTGAACAAGTCGGCGTGGCCAAGCGGACGATCTGGCCGATCGAGGAGCAGTTGCACGATCTGATGGACGATGACGACTTCTGGCGCACTCAGGCCAACAGCCTGGCCATATTCGCGACGCCCGACAGCCTGCGCACACACCGTCTGCCCAACCGCCTGACCGAAACCGTGCAGGTCGCGGACCGCTTCCACCTGAAGCCGCTCCTGCGTGCCGTCTCCATGCCGCAACATGCTTTCGTCCTTGCGCTGGCCGAAAATGAAGTGCGGGTGATCGAACTTCTGGGCGACCAGCCCGCGCAGGAAATCCGGGTCCCCGGCCTGCCAAAGGACGCCGCATCGGTTGCCGGTACGGCGAATGTGAACTCTCGCAGCTATTCGGGTCGTCAGGGCGGGGGCGAGGGGCAGAAGCACCATCTGCGCCAGTACTGCCGCCAGATCGACGCGGCACTGCGCGCCCTGCTCTCGGGTCGGTCGGAGCCATTGATCCTGGCGGCAACCGATCCGCTTCTGTCGATCTACCGCTCGATCAACACCCATCCCCATCTGGCTGACGCCGCAATCGAGACGAGCCCCGTGCGGATCCCCGCACACGACCTGGGCGCCGAGGCGCGCAAGATCGTCGACCAGCTGAACGCTGAATCGGTCGCCGATTTCGGCAGGCTATATGCCGAGCGCGAGAACGAGGGCCGCGCCACGACCCAGGTTGCGCGAACCGCGCGTGCTGCGACGTTCGGGGCCGTGGACACCTTGCTGGTCGATATGGACAGCGTCGTGCCGGGCCTCGTCGATGAAGAGACCGGAGAGATCACCTTCGACAAGGAAGACAGCGCCGTCAGCTACGGCGTCATCGACGAAATCGCCGGAAGAGTGCTGGCGAACGGCGGTCGGGTTCTGGCCGTGCGGCGCGCCGATATCCCGCAGGAAGCGGAACTGGCCGCGATCCTGCGCTACGCGATCTGAGCTTGTGGAGTGGCGGGAAGGGTTAGGCCAGGCCCGCCCTTCTCCCCTGCCCCCTTGTTTCCGCACCTGGGAAGACACTCGCATGGGGTATGCTTTTGCGGAACCGGGCAGCCCCCAGGCGCGTTTCCGTCGGAACATCTCAGAATAGAAAGGAACGCGTTTCCATGAATGCGAATTACACCGGGGTTCTCGGCATTCTTCACCTGGCACTAGTTGTTTGGGCGGCGGTTTCGATTCTGGGCTCTTCGGCGTCGCAGGGCGCGAAGGTGCTTTGGATCCTGCTCGTCCTGCTCTTCCCGGTGGTCGGACTGATCATCTGGTTCATCGCGGGTCCCAAAAAAGCCTGACGCGGCGCGGTTGCTCTTAAAACAGACCGTCGACCACGCCGCCAAGGCCGCATCGGACATCCCGGTGCGGCCTTTTTCCATTCCCGCCGCGCACACGCAGCGCGAGATTTTTTTTCGAGACGCCGGAACCCGCTCATTCCTCACGTGTTGATTACCCGAGCCTCACCTGAGGCAGAATGAACCAGGAGAGACACGATGAAAAACCTTATGCTGACGACCGCCATTGTTGCGGTGACCTCGTTTGGTGCCTATGCGCAGACGACTGATACGACGACCGCTCCGGCCGGCGATCAGGCGGCGGCGACGCAGATGGAAGGGCAGAACGTTCCGGCGTTCCTCGTTTCCGATTTCACCGGTAAAGACCTTTATACGCTCGACGTTGACGAAGCCCGCAACCTGCGCGATCAGCGCGACGACATGAGCGGCTGGGAGCGTACCTCGCTTCGCTGGGAAAGCAGCGAAACCTTCACAGCCCACCGCGACCGCTGGGAGAACGTCGGCAGCATCAATGACGTTGTGCTGACGCAGGACGGCCAGGTGCGCGGCGTGCTGATCGACGTCGGCGGCTTCCTGGGGATTGGTGCGCGGACCGTGATGGTTGACATCGAGAACCTGTACTTCGTGGCCGACGACACCACCCCTGAGGATCTGGACGACTTCTTCGTGGTTGCCGCGATGACCGAATCCGAACTGGAATCGCTGGCCGAGTGGGAAGAAGACCAACTGGGCCGCTTTGAAGCCCGCGGCTACGACGGTCGCAGCCAGGAGCCGGGTGCCGGCATGGGTCATGACGGCGACGCCGCGATGACCGACGATGCGGCCACCCGCGATGATGCTACCACCGGCCAGGCCGCGATGGACACCACGGGCCAGACGCAGGACGGCGCGATGGCCGGCCGTACGGAAGCGCCTGAAGGTTACACCTCGATGGCGCCGGAAGAGCGGACCGTTGACAACCTGATGGGGGCCGATGTCTACGGCGCCGAAGGCGAGCAGATCGGTAACGTAGAGGACCTGGTGATGGGTTCGGACAACCAGATCTCGCATGTCGTGCTCGACATCGGTGGCTTTCTCGGCATCGGTTCGCACACTGTCGCCCTGTCGCTCGACGAAGTCGACGTCATCTGGAACGATCAGGACGGCGACGTGCGCATTCAGGTTCCGATGACGCAGGAGCAACTGGAGCAACTGCCGGAACACGACGCCTGATAGGCGTCACCTCGTTGACTGAGTGATGGAATGCCCCGCCGGTTCCGGCGGGGCATTTTTCGATTATCTGGCAGCCTGCCCCGGGTCGTCGCGGCGGATACCGCAGATGCAGGGAACTGGTGCTTTCCGGCCCTTTGGCGCCTCCTCTACCCGTACGGATCGCGCCATACGTTACAGGAAAGGCGTTGAAACAGGCAGATCGACACGCGCGTGCGCTGGCGCACAAATGCTTAAGCATCTGGTAGGTTTCGTTTTTATTTCCGGCGTTAATTCTCTTTTAACCCGCTTGCCGACCCCAAAAGGGCGCCGCAGCGACATCGGCAGAGCGCGCTCGCGATGTACGGGACGGACGCGATGCGACCCTGCACGCCCCCGTTCTCCAGGCCTTTCCCCGGTCCGTTAGTCTCCGGCGCGTCAGTCGCAGGCAAGCCGATCCGCCCAGGCGCGGGTTGCCGGACCGAAGCAATCGTGGATCGAATCCACGGCGATGGTGCGGCCGGTGGTCATCCGTCCAAGGACAGAAAGCCCGCGCATCGGCGAGCCGTCCGCGCTGAGCGCCTGGGCATCGCGGCCGAGGTTCAGGCCCAACCCCTCGCCCATCGGGGCGAGCAGGTCCGCCGCCAGAAGATCCACGAGCAGCGGTTCGGCGAGCCGATCGAGGTCGGGGCCGGGCAGCACCGCATCGAGCAGGACATCCGCCAGCACCGGCGCACCGCCATCGGGGTCGAGGCACCAGCCCTGCGGCGTCAGGCCGATGTCGGGATCCGCGGTCGCGCGCAGCGTCACCACGCCGGCCTCGACCAGGGCGAGCAGTTCTTGCGCGGCGCGCACGGGCGGGCCGTAGGAGTAGCGCTTAAGCCCCTCGTCCAGCGCGATGAGGGCGCTGGCAATGGGGGGGGCGGGAGCCAGGTCAAAAAAGATTTCCCGCAGATCCGGTTGCAGATGCCGCCAGATCTGGCCAATGACAAAGCCGGTGGAGGGCGCCGTCTGCCCCATCGCCATGTCGAGGGTCGATTTCAGAAAATCGAGCGCATCGTCGTTTTCGGGCGAACCGGTTTCATCAAGTTCCAGTTCCAGCCAGCGATCAGGCTGAAGCACATCCGCAGCCGCGCCCCGGGCGGCCAGGACCGCCTCGGCCATAGGGGCCAGCGCGCGCCGCAGGGGCCGCAGCTCGGGATCGCCGCCCCCCGCGCAGCAGTCATGCAGCGCCTGGCGGAAATCGGCGCGGGCGGCATCGGAGGGTGCGAAGGCTTCGTCCAGCTCTGCCGTTTCGGGCTTTGGGGCCGGGGGTCGGCCGTCGAGCGAAAAGGGCACGATGCGGGGTTCTGCCCCGGAGCGCTCGTAGCGCCCACCCCTCATGCGACCGCCACACCCCAGTGTCAGCGCGCGCACCGCATCGAAGGTCGAAAGCCCCAGGCCGCGGATCGCCACCGTCAGGTTGCGCCAGTCGGGCACGGCCTGGCGCAGCGAGGCGGTTGGATAGACCGGGAGCAGCGCCAACCCGTGCTGCGCGGCGTGTCGAGCCCAGCGGCGCGTCTGCGCATCCGGTCGGGATTGGGGCTGGCCGAGGTTCAGCAAGACCTCGGAATAGGGGCCAAGGGTGCCGTCGGGCGTTGCGGCCATCCAGCCCGAGGCACAAGGCAGAAGCCGGGTGACCGGCAGCGGGTGAAGGCTCAGGCTGTGCCCCGCCCCCAGAAGCCTGTCTTCAAGGTGGCGCCACCGGGCCGAGAGATAGGCGCCAAGGCAGGCACGGGGCGGAAAGTCGTCTGCCGCGAAATCCGCGGCGGGGCCGGCATCGGTGGTGGCCAACCAGTCGGCAAAGGGCGGAAAGCCACCCCGTGCCAGCGGCAGATCGACCGCCCGTAGCGGCAGGTTCAGCAACTCCAGCGGATCGGCGGCGGGATCGAAATTGGGGCCGGTCGCCGGGGGCGAATGCGGATCGAAGATCACCAGGTCCAGTCGGCGGGGCGTGCCGTCAAGCCGATCGGCCAGCGCCTCGATCGCGGCAAGTGCGCGGGGCCCGGCACCGATGATCGCAAGGCTCAGGCGCCGGTCGCGGCTGGGCATGGCGGCAAACTCTCTTCTGTCTCGGGTCAGCGTCCGAGGAGCGACAGGAAAAGGCGGGGGCACTCGACCGTGCCCCCGCCCCTGTTTCTAGCCTGCTTCAGCTCAAAGGCCCAGCAGCGGCGTGATCCGACGGATTGCCACGCGGCGATTGCGTTCCTCGGAAGACAGCGTCGGGATCCGCAGATGGCGTTCGCCATAGCCCTGGATAACCAGATTCTCCGGCGGGATGTCGAAAAATTCGGTCAAGGCCAGAGCGACCGATTCGGCCCGCCGGTCGGACAGCGCCAGGTTGAACGCGGCGGGTCCGGTCGCGTCGGTGTGCCCCTCGACAAGGAAGACCTCGCGCGGGTCGTTCTGCACCAGCCGCTCGATCAGGCGGCCCACCTGCATCAGCTTGGGCGCTTCGGCCGGCCGCACATTGGCGCGATTCGTCTCGAAGGTGATCGGCTCGGGGCTGAGCAGCGGCAGGAGCTGACGCACCTCATAGGTTTCGCGGATCTGGCGAAGGGTGAAGGACCGGTCCACCGCGCGGGCATCCGCCTCGGCCTCCTGGAGCATGGCAAGGGCCAGTTCGGGGTCGGTCCGCTGCGAGATGCGCAGTTCGCGCGTGCGCGGCGGCGGCAGAACCGAGACGTCGATCGGCGTGACCTCACGCATGTCGTTGACCAACTCGATCCGAGTGCCGTCGGCCATGACGCGCTCACGCCACAGAATGCGGCCCGTCACGTCGCGGATGGTCACGATCTGGGAGCCATCGGGGCGGTTCCAACGCGACAGGGTCGTGCCGTCTTCGTAGCGCTCGATGCGCCGCGTCGTACCCTGCTCGCGCAGGATCGTGTCGTCATCGCGCCAGATCCGCAGGTCGCCGCCGCCCTGATCCACGACGACCCGCTCGTCCGAGCGCGCGACGACGCGGTTCTGGTTGACGATCATGCCCACGGCAAGCGCGCCGAGCGCGGCAAGCCCCGCGCGCTCCAGATCGCGCCGGTCGCGCCGGCCGGGCGCCGCGGCCTGTTCGGTGTCGAAATCGAGTGCCATGCGCGAGATGAAATCCTCGCGGCTGGAGCGGATCTCGTCGGCGGTAATTTCGTCCTCGATCACTTCCGCGGCCTCGGCGGTCTCGGCAGCGTCTTCGTCATCGGCCTCGTCGGGGTCACGGCTGGCGCGTTCGAGCGCAGCCAACGCCGCGGCCATCCGGCCCGAAGGCGCTTCGCCCTCCTCCGCGGTGTCGTCGTCCCTTTCGGGGGTGGCAAGTGCCGTGCCGAAAACGGCGAGCGCGGCGGCGACCTCGGGGTTTTCCAGCAGGCGATCCAGCGCGCCCTGCTGCTCGGCATCAAGCTCCGGGGCCTCCTCGACGGGGGCCACGAAATCTTCTTCGGGCGCCTCTTCGATCACCAGTTCGGGGGCTTCCTCGGCCATCTCCTCGGCGGCGGCCCGCAGGCGCTCGACTTCCTCTTCCTGCACGGGTTCGGCTTCTTCCCGGGCTTCAGTGCGCTCTTCCTCGACCTCGGGCACATCTTCGGCAGCAGTCTCCGCCTCCGTGTCAGAGGCGGCGTCTTCGGTTGCCTCGGCCTCGACAGCTTCTTCAGGGGCCTCGATCACTTCCGGCTCATCCACTGCAGGCGCCGCATCGCCGGTTTCGGCCTCGGCAGCTTCGCCGTCACGCACTTCTTCGGCGGCCTCGGTTGCTACGGTGTCTTCGGCCTGTGCCTCGGCCGCTCCGGTGTCGGTGGCGTCTTCGGCTTCGCTTGCGTCTTCGGCCGCGGCGTCATCGCCGTTCTCAGGCGACTCGCCCTCCAGCACTTCGGGGGCGGAATGGGCCATCAGGTTCTCATCGCCGCGCAGAAGCGTGCGCTCGGCATCGGCGCGGATCGATTCATCCAGATCCTCGGCATCGGCTTCCTCGGAGCCGGCATCGTCTTCAGCGGCCTCCTCAGAAGGCTCGGGCTCAGAAAGCTCCGCTTCCGCCTCCGCTCCCCCTTCCGCCTCTACTTCCGTTTCCTCCGGCTCCGCCTCTTCAAGCGGCTCGACATCGGCTTCCAGCGGCAGGTCTTCGATCGCGGCGCTCGTGCGCTCCAGTCGTGCCTGCGCGGTCTGAAGTTTCTCCGCATCCTCGAAGACCGCATTCGGATCCTCAAACAGTGCGCTGCATTCGGCAAAGTTCAGATCCGCCGCGCATTCCTGAACGATCGTGCGCACCTCTTCGCAGGTATCGACACCGGGGGCGGCGATGCAGGGCTGCACAAGCGGGGCAAAGAGATCCAAATCCTCGGGCGTGTCGGCATTGACCGAAAGCGGCGTGACGACCAGGCACAAACCCAGCGCCGTCGTCGCGTAGAAGTTCCTGCGGGACATCGTCTTCTCCTGTTACATCACTGGACGGCGGCGCGGATCGTCCGAACTGCCGGGCTATGTATCAATGCTTGAAGGCCGGCAGACGTTCCCGTCCGCCATGCATTTCCTGCAATTGCTGCTACGCGCCCGAGGGTCGCCACGCCCGCCGATTGGCCCTCTACGGCATCACCGCGGGCGTGCGGCCGGCGATCAGGTCGGCCAGCACACGGCCGCTGCCACAGGCCTGGGTCCAGCCGTTCGACCCCTGCCCAGTGTTCAGGAAAAGGTTGTCAAACCCCGCACGGCCGATCCGCGCCGGGCCATCGGGCGTCATCGGGCGGAAGCCGTACCAATACTCCCCCGCCTCGTAATTCGCGGCCCGCGGGAAAAGGAAGCGCACCCGCTCGGTCAGCGCGCGGCGGGCGGCGGCGGGGATGCCGGGGGTGAAGCCGGCAAGCTCGGCGCTGCCGGCGGCGCGCAGACGGTTGCCCAGCCGCGTCACCATGATCTTCGAATGCTCGTCCATCACCGATGAGCGCGGCGCGGCATCCGGGTCGGTGATCGCGCAGGTCATCGAATAGCCCTTCACCGGGTAGACCGGCAGGCGGATACCGAGCGGCGCCAGAAGCGACGGCGCCCAGGGGCCGGTCGCCAGAACGAAGGTATCGGCGGTCATCTCGCCCGCGGCGGTCGTCAGCGCGGCGATCCGCCCGGCGCGCACCTGCAAGGCCGAGACGGCGCAACCGAAGTGAAAGCGCACCCCGCGCGCGGCCAGCAGGTCGGTGAGCGCGCGGGTAAAAAGGTGGCAATCCCCCGTCTCGTCCCCCGGAAGGTGGAGGCCACCCAGTAGGCGTGCGCCATCCGACCCGGCGTCGTGTGCCAGCGCGGGCTCGATCGCCAGCGCGGCGTCACGGTCCACCAGCCGATGGGCGATATCCATGCCGGCCAGAACGGAAGCGGCGCGGCGCCCGCCGGCCAGTTCATCCTCGGTGAAGAAAAGTTGCAGCACGCCCCTGGTCGCGTGATGGTAGCGGATCCCGGTTTCGGCGCGCAGTTCTTCCAGGCAGGCGCGTGAATAATGCGCCATCCGCTGCATCCGCGCCTTGTTGCGGGCAAATCGGTCGGCAGTGCAGTTGCGCAGGAAGGCGGCGAGCCAGCGCCATTGTAACGGGTCCGCGCGCGGGCGCAGCTTGAAGGGCGCATGGGCGCGACCCATCCATTTCAGCGCCTTCAGCGGCATCCCGGGCGCGGCCCAGGGCCCGGCGAAGCCCGGACACACGCCGCCCGCATTGCCGAAACTGGTGCCCATCGCCGGCCCCTCGGCGCGCTCGACCACCGTCACCTCATGCCCGTCGGCGGCCAGATACCAGGCGCTGGCAACCCCGATGACACCGGCGCCAATGATGATCACCTTCATGCCCCGCCCCCGTCAGAACGTGCCGGGATAGCTACCGCCATCCACCAGCAGGTTCTGCCCGGTGATGAAACCCGCATGCGCGCTGCACAGAAAGGCGCAAAGTGCACCGATCTCCTCGGGACGGCCGAAGCGACCGGCGGGATTGGCCGCGGCGCGGGCCTGCCACAACACGTCGAACGCCTCGCCCGTCTCGGCGGCCAGCGCACGGACATGATCGCGCTGCGCCTCGCTGTCGATGATGCCGGGCAGAAGGTTGTTGATCGTCACCCCCTGCGCCACGGTTTGCCGGGCGATACCGGCGGTGAACCCCACCAGACCCGAACGCGCGCCGTTCGACAGGCCCAGTTCCGCCTGCGGAATCTTCACGCTGCGCGACGTGATCGACACGATCCGCCCGAAGCCCCGCGCCATCATCCCATCGACCGTGGCGCGGATCATCTCGATCGGGCTGAGCATCATCAGATCGAGCGCGGCAATCCAGTCCGCCCGCGTCCAGTTTCGAAAATCGCCCGGTGGGCAGCCACCGGCATTGTTGAGCAGGATGTCAGGCGCCGGACAGGCCGCAAGCGCCGCCGCGCGGCCCTCAGGCTGGGTGATGTCGGCCGCGACGGTCCGGACGGCAACGCCAGTCTGCTGCCGGATCGCCGCGGCGGCGTCTTCGAGCGGGCCGGCAGTCCGCGCAACCAGCGTGACCTCCACCCCCTCGCGCGCCAGCGCCAGCGCGCAGGCCCGCCCGATGCCCCGGCTCGCGCCGGTCAGAAGCGCCTTGCGCCCGCGAATACCCAGATCCATCCCCTGCCCCCTTGCACAGCGCGCCCCGCCCGTCACAGCAGCCGGTTCAGATCCGCCGGGCGGTTTTCCAGTATCCCCTCCATCGAGAAGAGCCCGGTCACCGTGTCGAAATCGAAGCCGGTGATCAACCGCTGATAAAAGGCGTCATAACCCGCCATGCCCTGGGTGACGACCTTGAGCATATAGTCCCAATCGCCGCCGATGCGGTAGCAATCGATCACCTCGGGCAGATTGCCGACATGGCGCGCGAAGGCCTGAACCCAATCGCGCGAATGATGCCGCGTGCGGATCATCACGAAAACCGTCAGATCCAGCCCCAGACGGGACAGATCCACCCCCGCCCGCGTGCCCGTCAGCACCCCCGACGCCTGAAGTCGCTGCAAACGCCGCCAACAGGCGTTCTGCGACAGTCCCACCTTTTCCGCCAGTTCGCGCTGCGAGAGGCTGGCGTCGCGCTGCAGCAAGGTCAGCAGCCGCCGATCAATATCATCGATATTCTCCATACTGCCGATCATATGACACATCCAAAGCGCAATTTGCAATTCCAATGATAATGATTTCTCACGATTCCTGAGTATCCTGACCCGGAAGCGAAACGACAGGTAGATCATGCGCGATACCGTTTTCCAGAACGACGATCCCTTTGCCCCTTTCCGCGACGAACTCGCGATAGCCGACCCGCTGCGCGCCCTTTCCGACGGGCTGATTGGTGAGGGGATGGCCATCCAGACCCCATTGGGGACGAAATCGCTGGTCTATGCGGATTACACCGCCTCCGGGCGCGCGTTGCGGCAGGTGGAGCGGTTCGTGATGGAGCGGGTGCTGCCGGTCTATGCCAACAGCCACACCGAAGGCTCGTTCTGCGGCGCGCAGGTCTCGGCCCTGCGGCGGGCGGCGCGGGCGGTGGTGGCGCAAGGCTGCGGGGCCGACGCAGCGCATTCGGTGATCTTCTGCGGTTCGGGGGCGACGGCGGGGCTGAACCGGCTGGTCGCGCTACTGGGGGTCGGGCGCGGTGCACGGGTGATCCTCGGTCCCTACGAGCATCACTCGAACATCCTGCCCTGGCGCGAAAGCGGGGCCGAGGTGATCGAACTGGACGAGGCGGCCGAGGGCGGGCCGGACCGTGCGGCGCTGGCCCGCGCTTTGGCCGAGGCGCCCGATCCGGCGCGGACGGTCTGCGCCTTCTCGGCGGCGTCCAACGTCACGGGGGTGCTGGCCGATGTCGCCGGGCTGACGCGCCAGGTCAAGGAGGCCGGGGCGCGCATGGTCTGGGACTATGCCGGTGGCGGGCCCTATCTGCCCATCTCCATGTCCCCCGCCCCCGGCGCCGAGATCGACGCGCTCACCCTCTCGCCGCACAAGTTCGTCGGTGGGCCGGGCGCGTCGGGCGTTCTGGTCCTGCGGCGCGACGCGGTGGTGCTGGACCGACCCAGCTGGCCCGGCGGCGGCACGGTGCGCTTTGTCTCGCCCATCGGGCACGACTACAACGCCGAGCTGGAGGTGCGAGAGGAAGCCGGCACGCCGAACATCCTTGGCGACATTCGCGCGGCTCTGGCCTTTCTGGTGAAGGCGGCGATCGGCTCCGCACGGATGGACGCACGCAACCGGGACCTGCTTCAGGCGGCCGAGGCGGCGTGGCGCGATCAGCCGGCGATCGATCTGCTGTCTCCGGCGCACGCGCCGCGCCTGCCTGTCCTTGCCTTCCGTCTGCGCGACGGTCACGGCGGGTTCTGGCCGCACCAGCTGGTCACGCGCCTTCTGAGCGATGCCTACGGCATCCAGGCACGCGGCGGCTGCGCCTGCGCCGGACCCTATGTGCACCGGCTGTTGAAGATCGACGCCACGGCCTCGGACCGGATGCGGCGCGCGATCCTGGAGGGCGACGACGGCGCGAAACCCGGTTTCGTCCGGCTGAACCTGAGCGTCCTGATGCCCGAGCAAAAGGTGCGCCACATCCTCGACAGCGTGATCGACCTTTCAGGGCGCGTGCCGGACCTCGCGCGGCAAGCCGGCTATTAGCCCAGCCGCTGCGGGATGCGCCCTTCCAGCCAGCGGAACAGCAGCACGATCAGCCCCGCGATCATCAGGTAAACCACGGTCAGCAGCAAAAGCGGCTCGTAGATGATGAACGTGTCCTGCCGGACGCGGGCGGTCACGGCGTAGATATCGACGACCGTGATCGTGGCGACCAGCGGCGTGCCCTTCATCTGCAACACCGTCTCGCCCCCCAGCGTGGGCAGGGCACGGTGCACCGCCTGCGGCAACCAGATCCGCCGCAGGATCGTCAGGCGTGGCATCCCCATCGCGCGCGCCGCCTCCAGCTGGCCGCGCGGCACGCTCTTGAAGGCGCCGCGCATCACTTCGCCCTCGTATCCCGCGAAGCTGAGCGTGAGCGCGAGCAGCGCATAGGGCCAGGCCTCGCGCAGATAGGGCCAGAGCTCGCTTTCGCGGATCCAGGGAAACTGCGGAAAGAGCGAGCCGAGGCCGAAGTAGATCAACCACAATTGCAGCAGAAGCGGCGTGCCGCGGATGACGGTGCAGAAGGCGCGCGCCGGCACGGCGAGGATGCGCGGCCCGACGGCTTGCGCCAGCCCCAGGGGCACCGCCAGCAGAAAGCCAAGCGCGCAGGACAACAGCAACAGCCAGATCGTCCGCCAAAGCCCCTGCAGCGCCAGTTCCGAATAGCGCGGCAGCCAATGCCAGCGCAGGTTCAACGCACACCAGACGACCAGCGCCAGCAAGAGCAGCAGCATCACCACCCGGTGCGGGCGCAGGAAGGCGCGCAGGGGCGGCGGACGAAAGCGCAGGGCGGGACGGCTGGCCTGCATCAACGCGCCCCCGCCACATCCGGCTCACCCCGGCGCGCCCAGCGTTCCAGCCGCCCGAAGAGGCGCCCCGAAACCAGCGAGACCACCAGATACAGGAAGCCCGCCGCGAGGAAGAAGGTGAAGTAATGCCGGGTCGACGCGGCCGCCTGCCGTGTCTCCAGCGTGAGTTCGGAAAAGCCCACCACCGCCAGAAGGGCCGTGTCCTTGGTGGCGATCAGCCACAGATTGGCCAGGCCCGGAATGGCGAAGGGCAGCATCGCCGGCAGCACGATCCGCCGCATCAGCTTCACCGGCGGCATGCCGAAGGCGCGCGCGGCCTCGACCTGGCCCGCCGGCACCGCCTGGATCGCCCCGCGCAGCACCTCGGTCGCATAGGCCCCCTGCACGATGCCCAGCACCCCGATCCCCGCCATGACGCCCGACAGTTCGACCCGCGCATAGCCCATCGACATCAGCGCGCGATTGATCAGGTCGGTCCCGGCATAATAGAGGATCAGGATCAGCACCAGTTCGGGCACCGCGCGCACGACGGTCGTGTAGACCGCCAGCAAATCGCGCGTGACCGGCCCGCCATAGAGCTTGCCGTAGGCCCCGCAGATGCCGATCACCAGCCCCATCGCAAAGGCCCCCAGCGCGATCTGGAGCGACGCCACCAGACCGCGCAGAAGGTTGCCGCCCCACCCCGGGGGCGACAGCGCCAGAAGCTCGACCGTGCGGGTCAGCCCCAGCGCCTCGACGAAGGCTTCGATCACGCCGCGTCAGTTGCCGTAGATCGACACCGAGAAGTAGCGGTCGGTGATCTCGTCATAGGTGCCGTCTTCCAGGATCTGCGCGAGACCGCGGTTGATCGCCTCCTTGAGCGCGTCGTCGCCCTGCCGGATGCCGGCGCCGACGCCCGCGCCCAGAATGCGCTCGTCATGCTCGACCGCGCCCTTGATCTCGCAGCAGGCGCCCTCGTCGGATTCCAGGAACGCCTCCATCGCCAGACTGTCGGCCTGCGTGGCATCGATCCGGCCGGCGTAAAGGTCCTGGTTCGCCTCGTCCTGGGTCTGATAGCTGCGCAGCGTCGTCGCGCCTTCGAAATATTCCTGCGCATAGGTCTGGTGGATCGTCGCCACCTGCACGCCCAGGACCCGGCCGGCAAGCCCCTCGGGCGTGGGCTCGATATCCAGATCCTTCGGCGCGACGATCACCGTGGGGGTGTTGTAGTAGGGATCGGAAAAGTCGATGACCTGCAGCCGGTCCTCGGTGATCGACATCGAATTCATGATCGCGTCGATCTGCTGGCCCAGCAGCGCGGGAATGATCCCGTCCCAGGATGTCGGCACGATCTCGCACTGCAACTCGGCCGCGTCGCAGATGGCGTTGATGATGTCGATCTCCCAGCCCTGCCAGTTGCCTTCGGAATCGGGGAAGGTGAAGGGCGGGTAGGGCTCGGCGGCGATGCCGATCCGCACCGCATCGGCCTGCGCCGCGGTCCCCAAGGCAAGCGCCGCGGCACCCGCAAGGATCCATCCAGTTCTTTTCATCTCTGACCTCCTGTTGATGGTTATGGTTGCGCGGTCATTCCACGCTTCGCAGAAACTGTTTCAGCCGGTCCGACTGCGGCGCGCCGAAGATCGCCTCGGGCGGGCCTTCCTCGACCACCTCGCCGCGGTTCAGATACATGACATGATCCGACACTTCGCGGGCGAACTTCATCTCATGCGTGACCAGCAGCATCGTGCGCCCCTCGGCCGCCAGATCGCGGATCACGGCCAGCACCTCGCCCACCAGTTCCGGGTCCAGCGCCGAGGTCGGCTCGTCGAAAAGCATCACCTGCGGCTCGACCGCCAGCGCCCGGGCGATGGCGCCGCGCTGCTGCTGGCCGCCGGACAGGAAAGCCGGGTAGACATCGGCCTTGTCCGACAACCCCACGCGCGCCAGCAAGCCGCGTGCCCGCTCGATCGCCTCGGCCCTGGGCTGGCCCAGCACATGCACCGGCACCTCGATCACGTTCTGCAGCAGGGTCATGTGCGACCAGAGGTTGAAGGCCTGAAAGACCATCCCCAGCCGCGTGCGCACCCGTTCGATCTGCCGGCGATTGGCGGGCGTGCCGTCGGCGCGCGTGGCGATTTCCTCGCCCGCGACGATGACCCGCCCGCCCGAGGGCGGCTCAAGAAAGTTGATGCAGCGCAAAAGCGTGGATTTGCCCGAGCCAGAGCCGCCGATCACCGCCACGACATCGCCCTCGCAGGCGCGCAGGTCGATGCCGCGCAGCACCTCGAGCGTGCCGAAGGATTTGCGCAACCCCTCGACGCGGATCGCCTCGGGGCGAGCGGCAGGCTCGCCCTGGGCGGCGTCGCCCGGCGCGGCGGTGGCGGTTGCTGGCATTCGGTACGGGACCCCCTGTCGGAACCGGATTGCATTAAGCCCGCGATCCGATAATTATTCAAGCGTATAATTTCATCGCGGAGGGATGGCGACGATGGCGCAGAACTACGGATCGCAGAGCATGGCGGCACCGCTGCGGCGGGTGATGATGCGCGCGCCCGGCGCGGCGATGCAGGGCGCAGACCCCGCGCGCTGGCATTACGGGCCGGGATTCGACCCCGAACGCGCCGCGCGGCAACATGCCGAACTGGCCGGACTGGTGGCCGATGCCGGTGCCGAGATCGCCTGGCTCGACCAGAACGATGACGGGCTGGCCGATGCGGTCTTCACCCACGACCCGTCCTTCGTGACCGAGGCCGGCGCGGTGATCCTGAACATGGGCAAGCCCCTGCGCCGCGATGAGCCGACGCTTCACCAGGCCGCCTATGCCGCGATGGGGATCCCCATCCTCGGCGCCCTGCCCCACGGCGCGACGGTCGAAGGGGGCGATACCGTCTGGGTGGATCGCCACACGCTGGCCGTCGGTCGCGGCGCGCGCACCAATCAGGCGGGCATCGATGCGCTGGCCGCGCTGCTGCAACCGCAGGGGATCCGTGTTCTGGGATTCGACCTGCCGGTCTGGACCGGGGGCGAGGCCTGTCTGCACCTGATGTCGCTGATCAGCCCGCTCGCCGATGACCTCGCTCTCGTCTACCGCCCGCTCATGCCATATGCGTTCCACACGCTCCTTCAGGATTGCGGCTGGCGGCTGATCGACGCGCCGGAAGACGAGTTCAGGAAAAGCTTCGGGTTGAACGTGAACGTGCTGCCCACCGCCCCGGGCGAGGTGATCGCGGTCGATGGCTTCCCTGAGACACGCCGCGCGATGGAAAAGGCCGGCTGCCGGGTGCGGGTCTTCGCCGGGGACGCGCTCTGCATCCCGTGCGAAGGCGGCCCGACCTGCCTGACCCGCCCGATCCTGCGCGCCGCCTGAACCCCGGCGCGCGCCGCCACATTCGAGACCTGCCCTTCCGCGCCGCAGGACCGATCCCCGGGGGCGTCCGGGCCCCACGCCTAGACCCGCGGGATGCGCGGGTCTGCCGCCGGGGTCGTTAACGAAACGCGATCACCCCGCACGCTTCTGCCATACGCTTGCCATACGCTTGCCATACGCCTGCCATACGCCTGCCATACGCCGTCTGGCAGGCCAAACCCCACCCCATTCTGCGTGTCGGACCCTCACCATCCGCGCATCGCCCTGGCGGTGGAAAGCCGCTATTCGGCCGGATCGCCTGCCGGTGTCGTGGTGGGCGCGATCCGCGTGCGGGTGCCCAGCACCGGCTGGTGACGCGAGACATCCGCGCGCGTTTCCCGGAAGACGATGTAAAGCCCGCTGGCGATCACCACGGCGGCCCCCAGGATCGTTCCGCCATCCGGGATCTCGTCGAAAAAGGCCCAACCCAGCAACGTCGCCCAGAGGATCTGCGAATACTGCATCGGCGCCACGACCGAAGCCTCGGCCCGGCGATAGGCGGCGATGATCAGAAGCGCCGCCACGAAGGCCAGCCCCGCAACCACCCCCATCGCGGCGAAATCTACAATTTCTACAGGCACATAGACGAAAGGCAGGATCGTCCCCATGACCAGCACGCCGGCCAGCATCGGGTAGATCATCAGCACCGCCGCGCGCTCGTCCCGGCCGATCCGGCGCACGATCACCGACGACGTCGCCGAGCAGACCGCCGCCAGCATCGCCGCCGCATGACCCAGCGACAGATCGGTGCCACCCGGCCGCAGCACGATCAGCACACCCACCAACCCCACCAGGATCGCCCCACCCCGGTGCAGGCCGACCCGCTCTCCCAGAACCGGAATGCTGAAAAGGGTGATCAGAAGCGGGGTGGCAAAGAGGATCGCATAGGTCTGCGCGAGCGGCAGAACGCTGAACGCATAGAACACCGCCGCCCAACCCAGGACCATCGAACAGGTGCGCGCCAGGCTCCACCCCAGATGGCGCGGCCGCAAGGTCCCCGGCTCCGGATCGCGCAGCAACATCATCACGACCAGCGGAAACCCCATCAGCGAACTGAAGAACAGGATCTGGAAGACGCTGTAGCTGGCCCCCAGGTGCTTGATCACCGCGTCATGCGTCGAATAGGTCGCAAAGGCGAGAAGCGCGATCAGTGGACCGGCAGCGCGCAGAACCGGCAGTGCGGAAATCTCTTTTGACATGGGTCCCGATACCGCTTTGGCCTGCCGACAGAATACCGGCCACAAGTCCGGCCGCAAGACGGCGCGAGCGTGCGGTTACCCCGCCGCGGACGCGGCCTGCGGATCGATGCTTTCGGCGCTGTCGGCGATGCACAGCCCGGTCCCCCATTCGCGGCAGGCATCAATCACGCTGCGCGGCGGGGCCTTGTCGGTATAGAAGGCATTGACCTGCCGCAGGGATCCGATCCGCGCCGGAGCCCTGCGCTGAAACTTGGAATGATCGGCGACAAGGAAGGTCTTGCGGGCGCAATCGATGATCGTCTGGCTGACGCCGACCTCCTGGATGTCGAAATCCAGCATGTCCCCCTCGTCATCGAGCGCCGAGCAGCCGATGACCGCAAGGTCGAACTTGAAGGCACGGATCGCCTGCATGGTCAGTGTCCCGACCAGCCCCCCATCGACCCGGCGCAGCAAGCCCCCCACCACGATGACGTCGCATTCGGGATTGTCGACCAGGATGTTGGCGACATTCATGTTGTTGGTCAGCACGAGTATGTCCTTGTGCTTCAACAGCGCACGCGCCACCGCCTCGGTGCTGGTCCCGATATTGAGGAAGATCGAACAGCCCTCGGGGATATCCTGCGCGCAACGCGTCGCAATTGCCGCCTTCGCCGCGTCGTTGAGCCCGCGCCGATCCTCGTAGCCGATATTGGCCACGCCCGATGGCAACAATGCGCCGCCATGCACGCGTTCCAGCTTGCCCGCATCTGCCAGTTCACCCAGGTCTCGCCGGATCGTCTGCGCGGTCACGTCAAAATGCTCGGCCAGCGCATCGACGCTCACCCGGCCATCCCGGCGCGCGATGTCGAGAATTTCGGGAAGCCTCAGATTCCGCGACATGATTTTGCCCTCCACGGTCAGCGTTGGGCGATTTCGACGCCGGTTTCAAGCCGGATTTTCGCTTTCTCGCATTCGCTGATCGCAGGCCCGACCTGCCGGGCCAAAAAGCCGATGTATGCGCGCGGGTCACTTTCGTTTTGTCATGATTCGAATATTTCTGTCACATTCATCGTTTGAAGTTGCGCGCTTTGGTTCGTTGTGCTTCGATCCCCACACCACCCCGCCGCGCGCGCCAACGCGCTGGCCCTCGGAGTATCCATGCAGTCGACCGCCGACCCTTCGCCTTCGTCCCCTGACGACACCGCTGTCCACGACCTGCTGATCATCGGCGGCGGCATCAACGGCTGCGGGATCGCCCGCGATGCAGCCGGACGCGGGCTGTCAGTCCTTCTGGCCGAGAAGGGCGATCTGGGTGGCGCGACGTCCTCCGCCTCCACGAAGCTCTTTCACGGCGGGCTACGCTATCTGGAATACTTCGAGTTCCGCCTCGTGCGAGAGGCGCTGATCGAGCGCGAAGTGCTGCTGCGCGCGATGCCGCATATCAGTTGGCCCATGCGTTTCGTGCTGCCCTACCATCGCGATATGCGCTTCGAAAGCGATACGCCCACCTCGAAGCTCCTGGGGCTCGTGATGCCCTGGATGCGTGGCCGCAGACCCGCCTGGCTGATCCGACTGGGTCTATTTCTCTATGATCACCTGGGCGGGCGCAAAATCTTGCCCGGCACAAGCACCCTGTCGCTGAAGGATCGCCCCGAGGGGGCTCCGCTGCAGGAGCGTTTCGCCCACGCCTATGAATATTCCGATTGCTGGGTCGAGGATTCGCGGCTGGTCGTGCTCAATGCCCGCGATGCCCAGGCGCGGGGCGCCACGATCCTGACACGCGCCGCCGTCGGCTCGGCCGAAGTCACCGACGGGCACTGGTCCGTAACGATCGATACCCCCACCGGACCGCGGGTCGCGCGCGCGCGGATGCTGGTCAATGCCGCCGGCCCCTGGGTGGGCGAGGTGATCCACGGCAAGCTGCGGCTCAACAGCGCCGAGCGGGTGCGGCTGGTGCGCGGCAGCCATATCGTCACCCGCCGTCTTTATGATCACGACAAGTGCTATTTCTTCCAGGGCACCGATGGTCGCATCATCTTCGCCATCCCTTATGAGCAGGATTTCACGCTGATCGGCACCACCGATGCCGAACACCACGACCCGGACCAGCCCCCCGTCTGCACCGATGACGAGCGCGACTATCTTTGCCGGTTCGCCAGCCAGTATTTCGCCCGGCCAGTCACGCCCCAAGATGTTGTCTGGTCCTATTCCGGGGTGCGGCCGCTCTATGACGACGGGGCCAGCTCGGCAACCGCGGCAACGAGGGACTACACGCTGAAGATCGACCGCTCGGCCGGGGCCCCGGTGCTCAATGTCTTCGGCGGCAAGATCACCACCTACCGGCGACTGGCCGAAAGCGCGATGGAAAAGATCGGCACAGCGCTTAGGCTGGACCGCGGAAACTGGACGGCCGGCGCACCGCTGCCCGGGGGCGACTTTCCGGTGACGGGCGCCGGCGACCTGATCGCGGGTTTGCGCCACGACTACCCGTTCCTCACCGATTTCTGGGCACGCCGCCTGATCCGCGCCTACGGGACCGAGGCGCGACAGATCCTGGGCGATGCCCGCGCCCCTGGTGATCTGGGTCAGGATTTCGGCGCCACCCTTACCGAAGCCGAACTTCGCTGGCTGATGTCGCACGAATACGCCCGCACCGCAGAGGATGTTCTGTGGCGGCGCAGCAAGCTTGGGTTGCGGCTGGATCAGACGCAGGTCCGGATGCTCACCGAATGGATGCGCGCGCAGGACCCCGGCGCGGACCGCGCGGCCGAGTGAGCATCGATGCCGGGCCCCGGCGTTCCCGACCTTGCACGCAGTCGCTGGGGCCTGTCTAGTTGGGCCAGCGACGGCCGACCGCGACCAGGATTGGAGGATTCCGATGACACATGTTCTCGCACTCGATCAGGGGACCACATCGAGCCGGGCCATCGTCTTCGATGGCGAGATGCGCATTGCCGCCATCGCGCAGGAGGAATTCGCCCAGCACTACCCCGATTCCGGCTGGGTGGAACATGCGCCCTCGGATCTGTGGTCCTCGACCGCGGCGACGGCGCGCGCGGCGATCGAGAAGGCCGGTCTGCGCGCCACCGACATCGGTGCCATAGGCATCACCAACCAGCGCGAGACCACCCTGATCTGGGACCGCAAGACAGGCCGACCGCTGCATAACGCGATTGTCTGGCAGGACCGTCGCACCGCCGATTTCTGCGACACGTTGCGCGACGCGGGCCATGAGCCCATGATCACCGCGCGCACCGGGCTGCTGGCGGACCCCTACTTCTCGGCCACGAAGGTCAAGTGGATCCTTGACCGCGTCGAGGGCGCGCGGGACCGGGCACGCCGCGGCGAGCTGGCCTTCGGCACGGTCGACAGCTGGCTGATCTGGAACCTGACCGGCGGTGCGCTGCATGTGACCGACGCGACCAATGCCGCGCGCACGATGCTCTACGACATCCACAAGGGGCGCTGGAGCCGGACGATCTGCGATCTCTTCGACATCCCGCTGGAGCTGCTGCCCGAGGTGCGCGATTGCGCCGCCGATTTCGGCACCACCCGCGCCGACCTGTTCGGGCGCGAGATCCCGATCCTGGGCGTCGCGGGCGATCAGCAGGCGGCGACCATCGGGCAGGCCTGCTTCCGGCCCGGGATGATGAAATCGACCTACGGCACCGGCTGCTTCGCCGTGCTCAACACCGGCGAGACGGCGGTGGCGTCGAGCAACAAGCTTCTGACGACAATCGCCTACCAGCTGGACGGCAAGCCGACCTATGCGCTGGAGGGGTCGATCTTCATCGCCGGGGCCGTGGTGCAATGGTTGCGCGACGGCCTGAAGATCATCCGCGCCGCCCCCGAGACTCAGCCCCTGGCCAAGGCCGCGGACCCCACGCAGGACCTCGTGCTGGTGCCCGCCTTCACCGGGTTGGGCGCGCCTTACTGGAAGCCCGCGGCGCGGGGGGCGGTCTTCGGCCTCACGCGGAACTCGGGGCCGGCGGAATTTGCGCGCGCCGCGCTGGAAAGCGTGGGCTATCAGACCCGCGACCTGCTGGAGGCAATGCAGGCCGACTGGGCGCGCGAGGGGGCGCAACCCAGTCTGCGCATCGACGGCGGCATGGCGGCGAGCGATTACGCGATGCAGTTTCTCGCAGACATCATCGGCGCGCCGGTGGACCGTCCCGAGGTTCTGGAAACGACGGCCCTGGGCGCGGCCTGGCTCGCAGGAATGCGCGCCGGGCTCTACCCCGCGCAGGAGGAGTTCGCGCGCAGCTGGGCGGTCGAGCGGCAGTTCACCCCTGCCCTGCCCCCCGACCGCCGCGCGACGAAATACGCCCGCTGGCAGCGCGCCGTCGCGGCGGTGCTGAGTTTTTGAGTACGGGTTTCTGCACCCTTTGGGCAGACTGAAAGGGCGAAAAACCGCGCGGTCCGCTAGCGGACAGGCACAACCGCGCAAGGGGCCGTTCCGCTGTTGCAGGGCGCCGCCCCCCCTTTCAGCAGGCGGAAGTTTGGGCCCGACGCCGATGCGGCCTGATTGCGGATTGAAGCTCGCGGCGATATCGCCCAAAATGGTGAACAAGTGAAATGGCGCGGCGCCCGAGGGGCGCGCCTGCCCGCCTGACGGAGGATATGCCCGCCCGATGTCGAACGCGACGGAATCGAAACCGAGTACCGGGTGGACGAAGCGCCTGTTCCTGATCGCGACGACCTACAGTGGCGCTTTGCTTTTCGGGTTGATCGGCTACTGGCTGAACGTGCCGCTGGCATGGATGATCGGCGCACTGCTGTTTGCGGCGAGCATGCGGATGGCCGAACTGCCGATGGAAATCCCGCGCTACACCCGGCCCATTGGACAGGTGCTGGTGGCCTCGTCCGTCGGGCTGTCGTTCACACCCGAAGCGGTCAGCGCAATGGGCAGCCTGCTGGTTCCGATGCTGGGCGCGGCCTTGATGACCATCGTCATCGGCTTCGTCGTCGCCGCCGCGCTGATGCGCATGTCAGGGGTCGATGTTGTCACCGCGACGCTGGCCTCGGTGCCGATGGGGCCGGTGGAAAGCGCGAACCTCGCGCACAAGCACGGGGTCGCACCGGGGCCGGTGATCTTTTCGCAGACATTGCGGATCGTGATGCTGGTGCTGCTGATCCCGCCGGTGCTGGTGGCGCTGGACGGCAGCGTGACCGACCCGCACGCGGCCCTGCGCGTCACCAACTGGACCCTGCCGGGCTCAGTGCTCCTGTGCGCAACCGCGCTTCTGGGGGCCTGGTTCATCAAGCTGGTGCGCCTGTCGAACCCGTTCTTCTTCGGCGCCCTGGCGGGAACGGCGTTGGCCGCAGCGTTGAGTGCGCCGGTGACAGCCTATCCCTATCCGGTTCTCGTGCTGGCGCAGATCTTTCTGGGGGTCTGGCTGGGTGCCGTATTCGACCGGGAATTGGTGCGCAATGCGGGGAATTTCCTCGGCGCGTCGGTCGTCGCCTCGCTTCTGATGATGGCGCTTTGCGCGTTGATGGGACTGGTGCTGTCCTGGATGACAGGTCAGTCCTGGCAGGTGATGGTGCTAGCGACCGCGCCGGGAAGCGTCACCGAAATGGCGCTGACCGCGAAGATCCTGCAGGACGGGCTGGCGGTGGTGACGGCCTTCCATGTGCTGCGGATCTTCGTCATCCTGCCTTTTGCACCGGCCATCGTGGGCTTGTCCGCAAGGTTTGCGCGCGCGACGCGCTGAAGGCGTCGCTCAGTAGGCCGGGGTCTGCACCGGATCGAGGAGCGAGCGCCCGCCATCCAGCGTCAGCACCTGTCCGGTCACAAAGCCGGCGGCATCCGAGGCCAGGAACTGCGCCGCCTCGGCAACCTCGGCGGCAGTGCCGATGCGGCGCAGGGGGGTGCCCTTGATGATCCGGTCGCGGTAATCGGGATGTTCGGCGATCCGGTCCTTGAGGCTCGCGCTCATTACCGATCCGATAGCCAGCGCATTGACTCGCACATGATAGGGAGCCAGCGCGACCGCCAGCGAACGGGTCATCTGCTCGGCCGCGGCCGTGCTGATCGAATAGCCCAACAGCTCGGGCTGGGCGTAATGCGCGGCGGTGGCGCTGAAATTGACGATCGCCCCAGCCGTGGCACGACGGGTGTCGGCATCCTCGGCCTCGGCTTGCGAGATCATGCGGCGCGCTACCGCCTGCGACAGGCGCAGCGCCACCATCAGGTTCTGCGAGAGCGCCTCATCGACCGATTCGTCCGCAGGGTCCAGCGGGTCGGTGGTGACGAAGGCGCGCGCCGCGTTGATCAGGATATCCACCCGGTCGAAGGCGTCGATCGTCGCAGAGAGCAGGTTCGCCACCGTCAGACGCTCGCGCAGATCGCCGGTGAAGAGGCGCGCGTTCTCGTGATCGCAGAGGTCTTCGCAGCCGGCCTTCAGGCGTTTGTCGCTCATATCGGCCATGACGACATTGGCCCCCTCGTTGAGGAAATGGCGCGCGATGGCATGGCCGATCCCGGCGGCGGCCCCGGTGACGATGGCGGTCTTGCCGGCGATGCTGACGGACATGTGGAAAGCTCCTGCTAGCGGGGTCGGCGCGTGCCGCGGCGCGGGCGTTCGGCCATCAGCACCTTGAAACCCCCCGCCGCCACGATCTCATGGTGGGCGACGAAGGCATCGGCGAGCGTGGGCTCATAGGGCAGATGACGGTTGGCCACAAGCCAGAGCTGCCCCGCCGGCGTCAACATCGCCGCAGCGGCGCGGATGAACGCCTGGCCCAGGCCCGGCTGACCGGCGCGCCCCTGATGGAACGGCGGATTCATGACCACCGTATCGGCCGAAAGCCCGGGCAAGGGGCGCGTCGCGTCGGCCCAGTGAAAAACCGCGCGTGGGTCGGTCACGTTGTGCCGCGCACAATCGAGCGCACGCAGGTCGGATTCGACGAGGTGCAGCGCCTTAAGCCCCGGGGCGCGTTCCAGGAACCCGGCCGAAAGCCAGCCCCAGCCCGCGCCCAGGTCAACGGCGACGCCCTTTCGC
>CAZKSE010000025.1:0-4326 GCA_964555305.1 uncultured Rhodobacter sp.
CCCAGCCCTTGCCGGTGGGGCAGATCACGCTGACCTGGTAGCCATGCGCCACCAGCGTCGTCGCCTCCAGCCAGACCCGCCGGTCCAGGGGGACGGGAAGATTTTCGACGACGATCAGCACGCGGCGGGGAGGGGTGTGGGGCATGGAAAACCGCATTCTTCAGAGGGTTGCATGCCCGCCCTTACCATCGCCCGGCGAGCCTGTCAGCCGAATCGCCGGCGAACTGAGACCATGCGTAGGTTGCCAAGGATGCCGGTGCGGGTGACGCTGTGCAACCAGTGGAGCAACATGCCTAACAAGAGATCTGTCTGGAGTTGCAATCCTAGCAATGATCTGGTGCAGCAGCCACCTGCTGCAGAACTCCGCTTCGAAAAGTTCGGGGCAGACGTCGTGGCGATTGAATAGGTAGCGTTCCCCGCGGACCGGTAGTGTGTATCGTCCCCGGATTCTGAGACACGCGGTTTGCGTCTATGCAGCCCGGAGGATCATGTTCATCTGGTTGCGTCGGAACTGGGCTGGCGATCAGAGACCGAAGTCGAAGCTGCGCGAGACGTTGAGGAAGACCCCGTGGTTGCGCAAGCGCCCCGCAGTCCGGTCGACGGAATCGAAGCGATAGCCCATGTTCAGGTTCCAGTCAGGGGTCAGCGCATGACGGTAGCTCGCGGTGAAGCTTGCCCGATCATCGGTGCGCGCCAGATAGCGAGCTGACAGGCTCACGCTGGAGACACTGTTGATTGCATGACTGTAGCCGATCGACAGGGCGGTGAACTCTTCGGTCTCGTCCCGAACATTTGTGGCGAAACCGCGGGTGGCCTGTACCGACAGGCTGCCGTCGGGCAGATCGTGGCGATAGTTGATGCGTCCGGTCGTGCGCTGACGGCCGTCTGCATCGCGACTCAAACCGATCGAACCCGATAGCGCCCCGCGGGGCAGATCCAGGCTGCGGTTCAGGCTGAGGCTGCGCCGTGTGCCATCCTCGTCCGTGAGTGATGACAGGTTGAAGCCAATCGTGCCGTTGGGCAGGCTGTAGGTCAGGCCTAGATCACCGTCGATGCCCCGCTCTTCGGTACGGTTGCCGGACACGCGCTCGCGGGTGATGACCCGGCTGGGACCGAAGCTGGCGTCTACCACCAGCACTTGTGAGAGCTCATGCCGCACACCGAAGCGCAGGCGCAGACGGTCACGCTGAGTGCGCACGGAATCCTCGGCCTCGTAGCGCGAGACATCGAGCGCAATTCGCGCCGTGGTGACCGGGCTGAGGCGGAACCGCGTCGCTACGCCGAACAGGTCGCGCGTGCTGTCGAATTGCGTCGGAGCATCGGAATAGTGCAGATCCCGGCGGCTGGCCGTGATCGTCGTGCCGATCGGGCCGCCACGGCCCAGGTCGACCCGCCCGCTCAGGCCGATGCTCGTGCGCCGGCCCAAGCCGATCAGCGCGTCCTCGTCATCGGGCAGAATGATGACATCCTCGACGATTTGTTGGCCCTGATCGTCCAGGACCGGCAGGCCGTCCTCGTCGAAGACCGGCAGACTGACGAGAAAATCATCAAGCGGGCGCGTGAATCGCAAGGGTGTGCGCGAGAAATCGGCAGTGAGAACGATGCCGGAGCGTGCCCCGTCACGGCCGTACGAACCGCGCAAACTGGGGCTGTCCAGCCGCAGCCCGCGTCCTTCGCCGGGGATGTCAAAAACGCGCGCATTGATCCCGCTCTGCAGCGAGAACTGCTGGGTTCGGGTCTGCGAATTCACTCCGAAACTCAGCCCCGTCGTTGAAACCAGGCTGCGGCCGGGGTTGGACAGTTCCAGTCGGCGGTTGCTATCGGCCGAAAAGCCTTGGTTGACCCCGAAGACCGCGCGCATCCCCGTGCCCTGCTGGGCCAGAGCAGTGGAGCCCATCACGACCCCCGCGGCAATCAGCGCGCCAATTCCGGTGCGGCCCATCAGCGACCGGCTTCTGCGCATCGCGTTCAGCATCGGCTGGCCCCGCTTATTCGAAGAGCCGCCGCTCCGGCACGAGGATCACGTCGCCCTCCTGCAGGACGATCGGGTTCGACAGGGCCGCTCCCTGCTGCAGGGCGCGGTAGTCGATGGGATAGACCCGTTCCTGCCCTTGGGGATCGACCCGACGCAGTTGCACCCGGCGCGTTGCCGCAAAGCGCGTCATGCCGCCCGCCTGGCTGAGGAACTGCAGGACGGTTGTGCCGGGAGGCACTTCGCGCAGGCCGGGGCTGGCGATCTCGCCTAGACCGTAGACGCGGATTGTCGGGGACGCGGCCGGCACCCCGGGGGCAACCGCTCCAGGCTCACTCAGGCGCGCGATCGAGACGAAGACGCTGGGGGCGACGGCGAAGTTTGGCTCCAGTGCCTCGGCAAGTGCGCCGCGGACCTGATCGATCGTGCGGCCGCCGACCGGGACGGTACCGACCAGCGGGAAGGCGATGCGCCCGTCGGGCAGAACCAGTGCTTCGCGGTTGAGGCTTGAATCCTCCAGCACCTCGATGCGCAGCACGTCGCCCGGCCGCAGCCGGTAATCCTGCGCTTCGGCAGCGTCGCTGGTCGCCAGCAGGCCGGTCAACGCGCCGACCAGCGTCAGCACCATCGCATACATGAAATGTCTCATATGTCCCTCTTCGGTCATCACCGCTGGTCTGCCGACGAACCAGATGCCCAGCCTGTTACGCCCCTTATTCGGGCAAGATTGTTTTTGTCCTACACCGGAAAGACGGAACAACAGAAGTCCCGCGCCCGCAAGGCTCTGAATTTGCCGTCGAGCGTAACGCTGCCGCAACAAGACCCACAAACGGGGTGCCGGAACCGTAGGGGGTCAGCTCAGTTCGATCCCGACGACGCCCAGGCCGGACATCGTCACCTCGATCCGTACGGGACCGGGCAGTAACCGCAGGGGGGCATGCGTGCCGCAGAGGATGAAATCGCCCGCCTCCAGCGTGCGGCCGCGGGCGGCCAGGTGGTTGGCCAGCCAGCAGACGGCGTCGACCGGGTTCTGTGGGGCCGCGCCGGTGACATCCAGTTCCGGCGCGCCGTCGAGTGTGACGACCGTGCGGATCGCGCCGGGCTCAAGCGCGTCGGGGGCCACCCCCGGCCCGCCGAGGACCGCTCCGGCGTTCGAGATGTTCTGCGCCACCACATCGGGCAGGTGCAGCTCGCGCGTGCGGGCGCCGCGGGTATCCAGAAGTTCGAGCGCGGGCACGAAGCGCGCGATTGCGGCGGCGACGGCCTCGCGGGTGAAGGGGGCATCCTTGAGTGGCAGCGCCCGGCCCATCACCGCGGCTATCTCGGGCTCGTAGGCGAATTCAGCGAAGCCTGTGGCGGGCAGGCGCACGTGGCCCTCATGCGTCTGGTCGGCGAAGACCTGGCCGCTCGCCGGTTCGTCGATCCGGAAATGCGCCATCAGCTCGGGTGAGTTCACCGCGATCTTGTAGCCCGCAACGGCGCCGCGCGCGCCGCTGGCCTGCAGGGCGGCGGCCACCGCATCCTGCAGCGCATAGCCCTGTGCCAGGCTGCGCGGCACGCCATCGGCGGGCGGATAGGCGTTGAAGGGCGCACCCGCGACGATGTCATGGGCGATGCGGTCGGTCACCGAGTCGGTGGCGGTTGGAGTCATGAGAATGCCTCGCGAAAGCCGGGCATCCAGCCCAGGGTGGTTTGCGTCGAACGCGACGGCCGGTATTCGGCCGAAAGCGCGCCAGCATAGCCCGTGGCCCGCAGCGCGGCCAGTGCAGCGGGGAAATCGATCCGACCGGTGCCGGGTTCATGTCGCCCCGGGGTGTCGGCGAATTGAACGTGCCCGATTCGCGCGCCGGCCCGGGCGATTGCCGTGGGCAGGTCCGGCTCTGTCAGGGCCATGTGATAGAGGTCGAATTGCAGCGCTAGGTTCGGGTGATCGGCGCGCGCGAGCGCCTCCAGCCCCGCCCTGAGCCCGATCAGGAAGAAACCCGGCACGTCATGGGGGTTCATCGGCTCCACCATCACCCGCACGCCGAGGGCGCCGAAGGCATCGCCCGCCCGGCGCAGGTTGTCGCGCAGCACGGCCCAGCAGGCCTCGGGGTCACTGCCTTCGGGCGGGCAGCCTGCCAGGACATTGACTTTGGCCACTTGCAGCGCGCGGGCCTGTTCAACGCATTGCGCCATCGCCTCGACGAAATCGGCCTCATGCCCCGGCAGCGCCGCCAGCCCCCGAGAGTGGCCTTGCCTCTTCATGCGAGGGCTCTCGCGGGGGATGTTGATCAGCACCAGCGGCAGTCCGGCGGCCTCGCAGGCGGCGCGCAGGGCGTGAGTCTCCTCGGGGGCGGGAAACTGCATCTCGA
>CAZKSE010000025.1:4426-25470 GCA_964555305.1 uncultured Rhodobacter sp.
TCGCAGGCGGCGCGCAGGGCGTGAGTCTCCTCGGGGGCGGGAAACTGCATCTCGACTGCATCGAACCCGTCGCGTGCGGCCGCCGCGACCCGCTCGGGCAGCGGCAGATCTGCGTAGAGCATCGAGAGATTGGCGCATAAGATCATCGGATATCTCTTGCAACATCCTGTTCTCAGTCGCGCCTGCTAGCAGGCGGGGATTTCTGAGTTGGCTCAGGACGACATTGTCACGGGGCGTCCGCACGCGGCCCTAATGGTTGTCCCCACGTATTTTTCTTCTCTTGAGGTGGTTCTCGGCTCTTCCCTGACAGGCCTTGAGGAAACGTCCAGCCATTTCAAACGATTGGAAATAAACCGCAGCGTAATCATAATTGATTAGAGGGTGTCGGGGGATAACATACCAGACAAATTCGTCATCCGGCACGTTCTCCATTAGCCATCGGTGTGGGTCCCAAGCCTGAGCGTCTACTCGCAACCAATCATCCGGGAGATCTACGTACAGGCAGATAGGATAGGTATTACTATCAATCTCGGGCTTCATTCGGCTTCGGTGAGACGCTTCCGATAGCCGATTCTGCTCTGCCATGTGCGACCTTATCCTTTAACGCTGAGAAGCAAGCGTGAGTAGTGATAGTTCAGGTCCACGCTATCTGTGGCCGTCTACTGGGCAGTTGTAAATAGGCTAGACGCAGGGGCACTAGTACTATTGTTCAAAGCCCCGTCCCGAGGCCGGGACCATCGCCGTACTTATTGCCATCTCCACCCTCTGGCCTGAACCGGGGCGCGCGGTCAAGCGACCCTCATCCAAGACGACCGTGCCCCGGCGCAGGACCTGGCGGGGACAGCCGCGCACGCGCCGGCCGGACCAGGGGTTGTAGCCGGTCCCGTCGTGCGTTTTGCCCAGCACCCATTCGCGTGCCGGGTCCCAGAGGGTGATGTCGGCATCCATCCCCGGCGCGATCCGCCCCTTCGAGGTCAGCCCGAAGAGACGCGCGGGGCCCGTGGCGGTCAGTTCCACGAAGCGTTCGGGCCCCAGGCGGCCCTGCGCGACCATCGCATCGAACATCAGGGGCAGGCGCATCTCCAGCCCCGGCTGGCCGTTGGCGAGCTTCGGGAAGGGGGCGTCGATCCCGTGCGCGAACTTGCCCGAGGCATCCAGCCGGTAGGGCGCGTGATCCGAGGTGACGGCGCAGAGATCGCCCGACGCCAATCCCTGCCAGAGCGCCTCCTGATCGGCCGCGTCGCGCTGCGGCGGGCTACACAGGAAGCCTGCCGCCGTCTCGGGCGCGCCGTCCAGGATATCGACGGTCTGGAACAGGTAATGCGGACAGGTCTCGGCCCAGATGGGGGCGCCGCGGGCGCGGGCGGCGCGCACCACTTCCAGCGCCTCGGCGCAGGAGATGTGGAACAGCATCACCGGCTGGCCGGTGAATTCGGCAAAAAGGCAGATCCGGTGCACGGCCTCGATCTCGGCCTCACGCGGGTGGGCCTGGGCGTGGAAGCGCGGTGCGGTGCGGCCCTCGGCCAGCAGCCGGCGGGTCATCCAGCGGATCATCCCGTCGTTTTCGGCATGCACGCAGACCAGCCCGCCCCCTTCTTCGCGCACGCAGGCCAGCACATCGAGGATCGCCTCATCCGTCACGCGGACCTTGTCATAGACGGTAAAGAGCTTCACCGACCGGTGCCCTGCTGCCAGCAGGCGCGGCAGATCCTCGCTCAGCGTGGTGCCGCCGGTATCCGAGACGATCATGTGGAAGGCATAATCCGCCATCGCGCCCGCCTCGGCCCGGGCGGTGTAATCGGCCACGACCTGCGACAGGTTCATCCCCGGATGCTGCGCGGCAAACGAGATCGTCGTCGTCGTCCCCCCGGCCAGCGCCGAAGCGCCGGCGGTGGCGAAGGTGTCGGCATTCATCAGCCCCGCGCCCGACAGCTGCTCGATATGGCAATGGCTGTCGACGCCCCCGGGCATGACCAGAAGGCCGGTCGCATCGATCAGTCGCGCGCCCGCCGGCCGGTCCACCGCGCCGAGCGCCACGATCCGCCCGTCCCGCAGATGCACATCCGCCGGTGCGCGCCCGTCGGGGCCCACCACCACGCCGCCCGCGATGACGATCTCGTCCATCTTTGTCCCCTGATCCCTGTTGCATTGTGAAATTGGTATGCGCAGTGTATACAGACCGCAACCCCGTTCTGCCGCCCTCGTTCAGGAATGCCGGAGCCGTCATGAGTGATCCCGTCGATGCCCATACCCTTGGCCAATCGGCCTATTCGCGGCTGCGCGAGATGATCCTGTCGGGGGCGCTGCCCGCCGGCACGCGGCTGCAGGAGCTGACGCTGGCCGCGCGGCTGGGGGTGTCGCGCACGCCCGTGCGCGAGGCCATCGGCCGGCTCCATGCCGAGGGGCTGGTCGCCCGTCCCAGCGGCGGCGCCCCAGTCGTGCACAAGATCACCGTGACCGAGGTGATGGAGATCCTGCATGTCCGCCGCCTTCTGGAATGCGATGCCGCGCGCCAGGCCGCCGTCGCCGCGCAACTCCCGGTCGAGGAATTCCTGGCCCTGCGGGCACGGTTCGAGCGGTTCCTGTCCGGCGAGCGGCCCAGTCCCGAGGAGCATATCGCGGTCGACGACCGGCTGCACGGGCTGATCGCGGCGACCTGCGGCTCGGCGCTTCTGAGCGAGCTGATCGAGATGCTGAAGATGAAGACGCGGATGTTCGACAAGGGGTCGATCCCTGAGCGGTTCGAGCCGGGCTGCCGCGAGCATATCGAGATCATCGACGCGGTGCTGGCCCGCGACGGCGAACGCGCCGCCGCCGCCATGCATCTGCATCTCGATGGGGCACGCACGGGCATCATTGCCCATCTTTCGCGCTTGTTCTGAAACTACCTCAATCTAGCTAAACCGATAAAATAACATGTTAATCGACAACCGAGAATTGCTTGACGGGGTCTGCTTCCCGGGGGAAATCTCGGGGGTCAGATCGCGCTCATGCCGGTCGCCAACCACCTGGTGAAATCCGCCTCGCTGACCTCTCCGCTCGCCAGGTTCTCCATCATTCTCACGCCTTCGATGGTTTGGGGTCGGAAAGAGTAGCCGTTCAGGCGCAAGAAGGTGAGCGCCGTCACGAAGGCCGTGCGCTTGTTGCCGTCCACGAAGGCATGAGCCTTGGAGATGCCAAAGGCATAAGCCGCGGCGATCTCCGCAAGCCCGGAATCGGTATGTACAGCGGGGTTCATCGCGCGTGCGCAGCCCATCTCCAGGAGCGCTCGGTCGCGCAGACCGGGAGCGCCACCATGCCGGGCGATCTGTCGATCATGGATGGCAAGGATGACGGTAAACGGGACCCAGATCGGCTCGCTCAAGCCAGTGCCTGAAGCAGGTCGCGGTTCTCGTCCATCACGATCTCCGCGGCGGCCAGCGCGGCGGCAACATCGGGATCGTGCGGCGTGATCTTCAGGCTGCCGTCGTCTCCGCGTACGACGAAGAGCGTGTCGCCCACCTTCGCGTCGAGGACGGCGAGCATCTCGGTCGACAGAGTCATGACGGCAGAGTTGCCGACTTTCCGGATCCTGGTTTCGAACATGACGCGGCTCCTTGGATATATGAAAGTATATACGACCTGAGGCGCGCTTTCAACATTTTCACAAGGGACCGGGCCTCCCGGGGTGGCGTCTGCTCCTCGGGCGTTGACTTGGGGCTCTCTCTGTATACAGTCTGCATGGAATCGGAATCCAATCGAACGCAAAGGGAGCCAGATGTCGGACAAGCCACTCGGGCCACCGGGGCCGGTCGAGCTGTCGATCACCTTCCTCTATTTCCGCGACCTGCCGCGGGCGATGGAATTCTACGAACGCGTCCTGGGGCTGGAGCTGGCGATCGACCAGGGCTGGTCGAAGATCTACCGCATCGCCGGCCAGGCGCATCTGGGCCTCGTCGATGAAACCCGCGGCTCGCATCGCGCGGCCGACCCCAAGCCCCTGCAGATCTGCATCCGCGTCCCCGATGTCGATGCCTGGCACGCCTGGGCGGCTGGCCAGGGCGTGGCCGCGCTGACCCAACCGAAGGACAGCGCCAGCCTGCGTATCCGCGCCTTCGTCTTCAACGACCCCGAAGGTCACCAGATTGAGGTGCAATCCGCCCTCGACTGACCTGCGCAACCGAAAAGAGGGTGGCCCGCACCCCCGAACCCCAACATGGAGCCCGTCATGACCCTGTCCCTGTCCCCCCTTCGCCGTCTGATGGCGACGGCGGCGCTGGCGTTGGCGCTGACCGCCGTCAGTGCCGATGCCAAGCAGCTGACCGTCGGACTGACCGCCGATGCCGTCCACCTCGACCCCCAGGCGGGTGAGGAGCTGTCGTCGAACATCATGTTCTACCATATCTACGACCCGCTGGTGCGGCGCACGGCGGATCTGGAATTCGCCCCGGGCCTCGCGGAAAGCTGGGAGCTGATCGACGACACGACCTGGCATTTCCGCCTGCGCGAGGGGGTGAAGTTCCACAACGGCGCCGAGCTGACCCCGCGCGATGTGGTCTTCACGCTGGAGCGGCTGAAGGAGTCGCTGATGTCGAGCCTCGGGCGCAACATCGAGAGCTTCAGCGAGGTCGATGAGCGCACGGTCGAGATCAAGACCTTCCAGCCCTATGCAGTGCTGCCCAACGACCTGGCCGGGATCCTGATCCTGAACGAGGCGCATGTCACCGAGGTGGGCGACGACGAGGTCGACATGAACCCCGTCGGCACCGGCCCCTACCGGCTGGCCAGCTGGACCAAGGAAGACCGGCTGGTGCTGGAGGCGTTCGAGGATTACTGGGCCGGCCCCGCCGAGATCCAGACCGTCGTCTTCCGCCCGATCACCAACCCCGCGACCCGCACCGCGGCGCTGCTCACCGGCGAGGTCGACATCGTCCAGGACCTGTCGGTGCGCGATGTCGCCCGCGTCGAGCGCGAGGCCGATTACGAGGTCATCACCCGGCCGAGCCTTCTGAACCTGGTGCTGGCGCTCGATTTCCGTGACCAGTCGCCGACCATCCCGCTCGATACCAACCCGATGCAGGACCAGCGGGTGCGCGAGGCGATCACCCGCGCCATCGATGTCGAGGCGATCCGCACGGCGATCATGAACGGGCTCTCGACGCCCTCGGAACAGTATGTTCCCGCGAGCCATATCGGCTACCTGCCCGGCGCGAGCTTCCGCGAGATGTATCCGTTCGACCTGGAGCGGGCGCGCGAGCTGATGGAGGAGGCGGGCTACGGCGACGGCTTCCGCATGACGCTCGATGCCACCAACAACCGCTATGTGAACGACCAGGAAATCGCCCAGGCGCTGGCGCAGATGCTCTCGCAGATCGGCATCGATCTGGAGCTGAACCTGATGCCGCGGGCCAATTTCTTCGGCTATATCCGGGTACCGTCGGACCAGTCCTCGTTCATCATGTCGGGCTGGGACGTGCCCTCGGGCGATGCGGGGTCGATGTATGGCGCGATGTTCCACACCCGCGACGTGCGCGATGCCTACGGGCGGGTGAACCGGGGGGCCTATTCCAACCCCGAGGTCGATGCGCTGATCATCGAGGCCGACAGCACCGCCGATGTGCGCCAGCGCCACGAGACGCTGCAGAAGGTCACCGAGATCCTGATGCGCGACATCCCGATGATCCCGGTCCATTACGAGCAGGACATCTACGCCGCCCATGACCGCGTGCAGTTCACGCCGCGCACGGACAAGTTCCTCTGGGCCTACGAGATGGACGTCGCCGAGTGAGAGGCTAACGGGCCGGGTGCCCTGGCGCCCGGCCCCTTCGAAAGTTCCCCATGTTCGCATATGCCGTCAAACGGCTGATCCAGATGCTCGTCGTGCTCTGGGCGGTCTCGATCATCGTCTTCCTGATGATGAGCTTCACGGGCGATCCGGTCTTCATGGTCGTGCCGATCGACGCCACCGACGCCGAGATCGCGCAGGCCCGCCGCATCCTGGGCCTCGACCGGTCGTTGCCCGAGCAATACGTGCTTTTCCTGCAAAACCTCGTGCAGGGAGAATTCGGCCGTTCCTACGTCTTCCGCCAGCCGGCGCTGGACCTGATCCTGGAGCGGCTGCCCGCGACGCTGGAGCTGGTGCTGGTGGCGATGCTGATCGCCGCGGTCGTGGCGATCCCGCTGGGGGTCTTCGCGGGCGCCAATCCGCAGAACCCGCTGAGCCGGCTGATCATGTCGGGCTCGCTGGTCGGGATCTCCCTGCCCGGCTTCTGGGTCGGCATGATGCTGATCTTCATCTTTGCCGTCGAGTTGCGGCTCTTTCCCTCCTCGGGGCGCGGCGCCACGGTCGAGTTCCTGGGCATCCGCACCTCGCTTCTGACCATGAACGGCTGGCACCATATCTTGTTGCCGGCGCTCACCCTCAGCTTCGGCACGATGGCCATCATCCTGCGCATCACCCGCGCCGGCATGATGGAGGTGATGCGCCAAGACTACATCAAGTTCGCCCGCGCCAAGGGCGTCTCGCGCCGCGGCGTGCTCTATGGCCACGGGCTGCGCAACGGCATGATCCCGGTGGTGACCATCTTCGGGCTGCAACTGGGCGACCTGATCGCCTTTGCCGTCATCGCCGAGACGATCTTCGCCTGGCCGGGCATGGGCAAGCTCCTGATCGACTCGATCTACCGCGCCGACCGGCCGGTAATCGTGGTCTATCTGATGCTGGTCGCGCTGATCTTCGTCGTGGTCAATTTCATCGTCGACATCCTCTACACGATGATCGACCCGCGGATCACGGTGAAATAGATGGCTTCGCGCGTCCTTTCCTCGCAGATGGTGTTCAACTGGCGCCGCAATCCCCCGGCGATCCTGGGCACGGTCATCGTGCTGGTCTGCGCGGTGATCGTGGTCTTCGGCCCGCTGCTGGTCAGCCAGAACCCCTATGACCTCCGCCAGTTGAGCCTTCTCGACAGCTACAAGCCCCCCGCCTGGCTCGACGGCGGCGATCCGCGCTATCTTCTGGGCACCGACGGCCAGGGGCGCGACGTGCTCGCCTCCATCGTCTACGGCACGCGCATCTCGGCAATGATCGGGGTGACGGCGATGCTCATGGCCTGCGCCATCGGCACCACGCTGGGGTTGCTTGCGGGCTATTTCGGCGGCCGGCTGGACGCGCTGATCATGCGCGTGGCCGATGTGCAGCTCTCGTTCCCCTCGATGCTGATCGCGCTTTTCCTGATGTCGGCCTTCGGCACCGGCATCGACAAGGTGCTCATTGCGCTCACCGCCGTGGGCTGGGTCGTCTATGCCCGCACCGTGCGCGGCTCGACCCTGGGTGAGGTGCAGAAGGAATATGTGCAGGCCGCGCGGGTGGCGGGGCTCTCGCATGCCAAGATCATCCTCAAGCATGTCCTGCCCAATGTGATGACGCCCCTGATCGTGATCGCTACCGTCCAGGTCGGCACCTTCATCCTGATCGAGGCGTCGCTGTCGTTCCTGGGCGTCGGCGTGCCGATCACCCAGCCCTCGCTGGGGCTGCTGATCAAGAACGGCTTCGACGTCCTCTTCTCGGGGCTCTGGTGGACCTCGGTCTTTCCGGGGCTGATGATCATGGCGATGGTCTTCGGCATCAACCTGATGGGCGATTTCCTCCGCGACGAACTGAACCCGAGGCTGAAATGACCGCGCCGCTTCTTTCCGTGCGCGGGTTGCGCACCTGGTTTCACACCTTCGCCGGTACCGTGAAGGCGGTGAACGGCGTGAGCTTCGATCTGATGCCTGGCGAGGTGATGGGGCTCGTGGGCGAATCCGGCGGCGGCAAGTCCGTGGTCGGCTTCTCGATCCTCGGCCTGATCGACCCACCCGGGAAGATCGAGGGGGGGCAGATCCTGTTCGACGGCCGCGATCTGGCGCAACTGCCCGAGGATGCGCTGCGCCGTATCCGCGGGCGCGAGATCGGCATGGTCTTCCAGGATCCGATGACCTCGCTCAACCCGGTGCAGACGATCGGGCATCAGATGGACGAGGTGCTGCGTCTGCACACCAAGCTCGATGCCCGCGCCCGCCGCGCGCGCTGCATCGAGATGCTGGAAAGCGTCGGCATCAGCCAGGCGGCGGACCGGCTGCGGTCTTATCCGCACCAGTTCTCGGGCGGGATGCGCCAGCGCGTGGTGATCGCCATCGCCATGCTCGCCCGCCCCCGCCTGATCATCGCCGACGAGCCGACGACGGCGCTCGATGTGACGATCCAGAGCCAGATCCTGAAGCTGATGCGCCGCCAGATCGCCGAGGAAGGCGCCTCGATGATCCTGGTCACCCACGACCTCGCCGTTGTGGCCGAGATGGTCGACAAGATCACCGTCCTTTACTGCGGCAAGGTGGTCGAGACCGGCCCCGTGCGCGAGGTGATCGACACCCCCGCCCATCCCTATACGCGCGGGCTGATCGACTCGATCCCCAACCCCGCGCACCGGATGCCGCGGCTCAACCAGATCCCCGGCACCGTGCCCGATGTGCGCAACCTGCCCGCCGGCTGCAGCTTCCGCGACCGCTGCCCGCGCGCCCAGGCGATCTGCGCCGAGACCGAGCCGCCGCTCACCCCGCAGCGCGGCGGCCAGCACGCCGCCTGCCACTTCCCCGTCCCCGCGACCCAGACCACGGGAGAGCCGGCATGACCCCCATGCTCGAGGTCGAGGGGCTGGAGCAACGCTTCCAGCTCAACAAGGGTCTTCTGGACCGGATCACCTTCAGGGGCGGGCGACCCCGGCTGCGCAACACTACCGTCCACGCCGTCAACGGCGTGAGCTTCGCCATCGCCCCGGGCGAGGTGCTGGCGCTGGTGGGCGAGTCGGGCTGCGGCAAGTCCACCGTCGCCAAGACCATTGCCCGCATCTACGAGCCCACCGGCGGGCGCATCCGCATCGAGGGCGAGGATGTCAGCGCCTACGGGCCGCGGCAGATGCTGCCGGTGCGCGCGAAGATGCAGATGATCTTCCAGGACCCGTTTGCCTCGCTCAACCCCCGCCAGAAGGTGCGCGACATCGTGGCCGAGCCGCTTTTGCAGCAGCTGGGCCCGTCGCGCCGGGCCGAGGTGCGCGAGCGCACCGCCGCGCTTCTGGCGCGCGTGGGGCTCAACCCCGAACAGGCCGGGCGCTACCCGCACCAGTTCTCGGGCGGGCAGCGCCAGCGCATCGGTATCGCGCGGGCGCTCTCGGTCAATCCGGGGCTGATCATCGCCGACGAGCCGGTCTCGGCGCTGGATGTGTCGATCCAGGCGCAGATCCTGAACCTGATGCTGGATCTGCGCGACGAGTTCGGCCTGGCCTATCTTTTCATCAGCCATGATCTGTCGGTCGTCCATCACATCGCCGACCGGATCGGGGTGATGTATCTGGGCTTCATGGTCGAGACCGCGCCGCGCGACCGGCTCTTCGCCATGCCGCGCCATCCCTATACGCGCGCGCTTCTCTCGGCCGCGCCGACGATCGAGCCGCAGCGCAAGACCGCGGAGATGGAGCTTGCGGGCGAGGTGCCGAGCGCGCTGTCGCTGCCCTCGGGCTGCTGTTTCCGCACGCGCTGCCCCTTCGCCTGGGACCGCTGCGCCATCGAGCGTCCTGCCCTGCGCGACTTGGGCGGCGGCCAGTCCGTCGCCTGCCACCTGATAGACGAGCCGCAAAGGGACCGGATGTGAGCACGATCCTGCAAGCCCGCCTGCCGCTGCGCGACCCGCATGACTGCACCGACGGGGCCGATGAGCTGTGCCTCTACGGCGCCTTCTACGACACGCTGATGCGGCGAGAGGGGGCGGGGTTTGCCCCGCGCCTGGCCGAACGCTGGGAGGTGTCGGAAGACGCGCGGCACTGGCGCTTTCACCTGCGCCCGGGCGTTCTTTTCCACAACGGCACCCCCTGCGATGCGGCGGCGGTCTGCGCCTCGCTGGCGCGCATGGCGCGACCGGACAAGGGCTATACGCTCGGCGCGCCGGGGGTCTGGGCGCAGTATCTTGGCGACGCGCGGATCACCGCCGCGGACCCTCTGACGGTCGAGGTGACGCTCGCCCAGCCGATGGCGGACCTGCCCGACGTGCTGGTTCAGGGCTTCATCCTGGCCCCCGCCGCGATCGAGGCGCTGGAGGCGGGCGTGACCACCGCGCCCCTCGGCACCGGCCCCTACCGGCTGACCGGCCAGGGCGCGGGTTGGATCACGGCCGAGGCGGTCGATCACTTCACTGGGCGCCCCGCCAACCCCACGCTCCGCTGGGAAGCCGAACCCGACCCCGCCCGTCGTCTGGAACGGCTGCTCGCCGGCGAGGCGCAGGTGGCGACCGCACTCGACTATCACGCCTCCCGCGCGCTCGAGGCCGTTGGCGCGACGCGCGTCGAGAGCCTCTCGCCCGTGGCGATCATCTACCTGCTGAACGCCGCCCGCGGCCCCCTGGCCGATCCCCGCATTCGTCTGGCACTGTCGCTGGCCCTTGACCGCGCGGGGCTGATCGAGGCCGCGGTCGCCGGGGCCGCCCGCCCGCTCGAAGGGATCGTCAGCCCCGTTCATTTCGGCGCCGGCACCGACCCGGCACCCCGGCGCGATCTTGCCCGCGCCCGCGCGCTTCTGGCAGAGGCGGGGCATTCGGACGGGCTGGTGCTGGAGCTGGATTGCCCCACCCGCCTGCCGGACGAGGCTGAACGCCTCAGCGCGGCATTGGCCGCGCAGCTGGCCGGGATCGGCGTGACCCTGAAGACCCATATCCACCCCGAGCGTGAGGACTACGCGCATATGGTCCGGCGCAAGGAGATCCGCGATCTCTGCGTCTTCGACAGCTCGCCCCTGTCGACCTTCCGCGTCCTGCACGAGAAGATCGACAGCCGCGTGCGCGGCTCCTGGTGGCAGGGCTATGCCAATCCGCAGGTCGAGACGCTGATCGACCGCGGCCGCGCCACCACCGATGCGGCCGCGCGTGCCGCGCTCTACGCGCAGGCCTACCGCCTGATGCAGGAGGACCCGCCCTGGCTCACGCTCTACAACCCGCTGAAGGTCACTGGACTTGCTGGGCGGCATCCGGGCTTTGCATTACCCGTCGATGCGGTTCTGGACGTGGCCGCGCTGCCGAAGCTGGAGGGCTGAGATGGACCTGCTGATCACCGGCGCCACGATCCTGACGATGGATCCCGCCCGCCGCATCCTGCGCGACGCGGCGATCGCCGTCCAAGGCGGAAGGATCGCCGCCGTCGGCCCCGCCGCAGACCTGCCGCAGGCCGCCGCGCGGATCATCGACGCGCGCGGCAAGGTGGTGATGCCGGGGCTCATCGATGTCCATGCCCATGCCGGCCACGGGCTGATCAAGAGCCTCGGCATGGACCGCGCCAACCGCTGGGAAGAGATCTGCGGCGAGGTCTATACCACCGCCTCCCCCCCGAAATTCTGGCATGCCGAGGCGCAGCTCGCCGCGCTCGAACGGCTGCGCTTCGGCGTGACCTGCGGTGTCTCGCTTCTGGGCGGGGGCGACACGATCATGCGCACCGACACGCCCGAATACGGTGAGGCGCATTGCGATGGCGTGACCGCGGTCGGCACACGTTCGGTCGTGGCCGTCGGCCCCACCCGCGCGCCGCATCCGCGCGCTTACGCGGGCGCCGACGGCATCCGCTACCCGGTCACCTTCGAGCAGCAGCTGGAGACCTGCCGCACCCTCGTCCACCGCCGGCACGGCCAGGGTCGCATCGAGATCGCGCTTCTCTACCCCGTCCTGCGCGACGAGCATGAGGCGGGTATGGCGCCGGCCGATTACGCCGAAGCCGTGCGCCAGGCGCAGGCGATGCGGGCGCTGGCGCGCGATCTGGGGCTGGTCTTCACCCAGGACGGGCACGAGGGCGGCTCCATCCGCCGGGCCGAGGCGCTGGGGCTTCTGGACGAGCGGGCGCTTCTGTCGCATGCCATCGACCTGCACGACGACGAGATCGAAATCTGCGCGCGCACCGGCACGAAGATCGCGCACAACCCCTCGGCCCTGGCATCGGTGCGCGGCCGCTGCCCGGCCATTGAGCTGATCGAGGCCGGGGTCTGCGTCGCGCTCGGCTCGGACGCGACCGCACCCGACCGCTCGGGCGACATGTTCCGCCACATGCAGCAGGCGATGCATTACCACCGCCGCCATTTCCGCGACGCGGGCGTGCTGCCCCCCGGCAAGGTGCTGGAAATGGCCACGATCGACGGCGCCCGCGCGCTGGGGCTGGAGGATCGCCTGGGCTCGATCGAGACCGGCAAGGAGGCCGATCTGGTTCTGGTCGACATGCGCCGCCCGCATCTCTGCCCGGTCAACATGGAACCCTACCGGCTGGCCTGTTTCGCCAATGGCAACGATGTCGATACCGTGGTGATCGGCGGCGAGGTTGTGCTGCGCGGCGGCCAGCCCACCCGCGTCGATGCCGAGCGCATCCTCGATGCCGCAGAGCGCGAGGCCGAGACGATGATCGAGCGGATCGGCGCGGCGGGCGATCTGGACCTTCCCCCGGGTTTCTGGTCCCATGCCCGCTACCCCGAAGGTGCCGCATGACGATCCACATCCTGAACCCCAATTCCAGCGCGGTCGTGACCGAGGGGATCGCGCGCGCCGTGGCGCCGATGCAGGCCCTTGCGCCCGTGCCGATCCGCTGCCACCGGCTGGAGGCCGGCCCGCCGGGGATCGAGACGCAGGCGCATGTCGATGGCGTGGTGGCCCCGCTTCTGGCCCAGGCCGCCGGGCTTGAGGCCGAAGCCTCGGCCTTCGTCGTTGCCTGCTTTTCCGATCCGGGCCTGGCGGCGCTGCGCGAACAAAGCGCCCGGCCGGTCCTGGGCATTGCCGAGGCCGCGGTGTTGACGGCGATGACGATGGGCCAGCGCTTCGGGATCGTGTCGATCCTGTCGCGCTCGATCCCGCGGCACATGCGCTACCTCGGTGCGATGGGGGTCCTTGATCGGCTGGCCGACGACCAGGCGCTGGAACTGGGCGTGGCGGAGCTTGCCTCGCGCGAGGCCACCTGGACGCGGCTCGTCGCGGTTTCGCAATCGCTGATCCGCGCGGGGTCCGAGGTGATCATCCTCGGCTGCGCGGGCATGGCCGATTACCGCGCCGATTTGCAGGCCGCCCTCGGTCGCCCCGTGATCGACCCCTCGCAGGCGGCTTGCGCCCTGGCCATCGGCCGCCTTGCCCTTGCCCGTATCGAAGGAGAACTACCCGAATGACCCGTCTGACCGAGGACGCCGCCGGCGTCTATGTGATCGCCGTCACCCCCTTTTTGCCCGATGGCGCCGTGGATCACGCCAGCATCGACCGGATGGTCGATTTCTATCTGGAGGCCGGGGCCACGGGCCTGACCATCCTGGGCATGATGGGCGAGGCGCCGAAGCTCACGCCCGAGGAATCGCTCGCGGTGGTGCGGCAGGTGCTGGAACGGGTGGCGGGCCGCGTGCCGGTCGTCGTCGGCGTCTCGGCGCCGGGTTTCGCGCAGATCGCCGCGCTGAGCGCCGCGGCGATGGAGGCGGGGGCTGCGGGCGTGATGATCGCCCCGCCGGGCAGCCTGCGCACCGACGACCAGATCGTGGCCTATTACCGCCAGGCGGTCGAATTCATCGGCGACACCCCCTTCGTGCTGCAGGATTTTCCGCTGGTGACCGGCGTGCAGATGTCGGTCCCGGTGATCGCCCGCATCGTCGAGGAACTGCCGAGCTGCGTCTGCCTCAAGCACGAGGACTGGCCGGGGCTGGACAAGATCGGCGCCCTGCGCGCCGAGGGGCGGCTCAATCGCCGCATCTCGATCCTGTGCGGCAATGGCGGCGTTTTCCTCCCCGAGGAGATGGGCCGCGGCGCCGACGGGGCGATGACGGGTTTCGCCTTCCCCGAGATGATGGTCGATGTGGTGCGCCACATGCAGGCGGGCGAGAAGGCCCGCGCGCATGACCTTTTCGACGCCTATCTGCCGCTCGCCCGCTACGAGCAGCAGCCGGGCCAGGGGCTGGCGGTGCGCAAGTATGTGCTGGCGCGTCGCGGTGTGATCGGCCATGACACGCTGCGCCGGCCCGGTGCGGGGCTCAATCCCGCCACCCGGGCCGAGGTCGACTGGCTGCTGGACCGTCAGGAACGGCGGCTGAAGGAATTGGGATAGGAGGACGTGATGGATCTGGGACTGAAGGGAAAGCGCGCGCTGGTTCTGGGCGCAAGCCGGGGTTTGGGCAAGGAGATCGCCGCAAGCCTGGCGCGGGAAGGCGTCGAGGTTATCGCCGCCGCCCGCCGGCAGGAGCTGATCGACGACTGGGCGGGGGGCATGTCGAACGTCACCACCAAGCGCGTGGATCTGGCCGATTTCGACACGGTCGCCGCGCTGGCCGAGGGGCTTCTGAAGGACGGCGGCGTCGATATCCTGGTCAACAATTCGGGCGGTCCCGCCCCGGGGCAGGCGCATAGCACCGAACGCGGCGCCTGGATCGCCCAGTTCGAGGCGATGGCGGCCAATGTCTTTGAACTTACACGCCTTTTGCTGCCGCCGATGCGCGAGCGGGGCTGGGGCCGGATCCTGACCATCGGGTCCTCGGGCATCATCCAGCCGATCCCGAACCTGGCGATGTCGAACGGGGTGCGTTCGGCGGTGCTGGGCTGGTCGCGGACGCTTGCCGCGGAAGTGGCGCGCGACGGGGTGACGGTCAACATGATCCTGCCCGGGCGCATCGGCACCGAGCGGGTGGACGAGCTGGACGCCGCGGCGTCCAAGCGCACCGGCAAGAGCGTTGAGGACATCGCCGCCGCGGCGCGCGAGACGATCCCCGCGGGCCGCTACGGCCGCCCCGAGGAATTTGCCGATGTGGCCGTCTTCCTGGTGTCCGAGCGGGCATCCTATGTCACCGGGAGCCAGATCCGCGTCGATGGCGGGTTGATCCGCTCGGTCTGATCCGGGTCTGACCATGGGCTGATCACGGGCTGAACGCCCACCGACGGCTTGCGCCGCCGCTCCATCCGGGGCGGCGGCGTTTTCGGTTCAGGGTGTGGAGCGCGCGGGCGGCGCGCCGGGGTTCGGAGGGTTGATGAAAGCTTGACGCGGCGTGCGCAGGCGTTTGGCCAGAAAGGGGCTCGGAAGGCCTCAGGTGTCTGATACTGGGCGATTTTTGCCTGCCAGAAACCGTATGGCAAGCGTATGGCAGGCGTATGGCAAACGTATGGCAGTTGCGGGCAGAGCAGCCCTTTTCGGATCTTGCGCCGCCGCCGCGCGATCCCGCGCGATCCCCGATTGATCCCGTTCCCTGATTGATCCCGCCCGATCCGACCTGGCCCCCCGGGCCTTCCAGCGCGCGGCGGGTCGGTCCTGAAAAAGAAGCGTGACCTTCCGGCTCAGCGGCCGCGCGCCTGAGCGGGCGCGCTGACCTGATTCAAATGGCCGGCTTCAAATGTTCGGGTTCAGATCTCCTCCGGCGAGCCGCCGCGGCGTTCGGCGCGCGGGGCGTTGGTGCCGGGGTCGGTTTCCGGATAGGGGCGGCCGGTATCGGGGTCGATCGGATCGGCGCCGCCCTCATCGTCGTCGAGCGCGGTTTCCACTGGCGGCTCGGTCGGCGGGATCGCGGGATCGGCCGCCTCGTCGAGGGGCAGGGCGTCTTCGGTGACCGGATCGCGGCCCTTGGGAGGGGTCGGGCTTGCGGGGGGTCGTGTCATGGCGTTCCTTTCCGAAAGGGCGCCCGGGGGTCTGCCCGGGCGCCTTGTGCGTTTCCTGGCGAGTTACTTCACGCGGTCCCAGAAGCGCAGGGCGCGGCAGGCCTTGACGAAGCCCTTGGCATCGCCCGCCCCGGAGAGCGCATGAAAGCCCGCGTCGCGCTCGCTGACGCCGGCGGCCTCGAAGAGTGCCTCGGCCTCGGGCGTGAAGGCGATGAACTTGGCGTGCGCGAAGGCATCGGCGGCAAAGCATTTGGCCGGATGCATCTCCTTCAGCGTCTCTGCCCCCTCGGCGGAGGCGAGCACCGCCACGGCGTCGTAGATGACCGAGGGCGCGCCGTCGATCTTCTGGTCGGCCGCGACCTTCTTGCCGCCCGCCGTCGTCACGCCGCCGACCTGCGGGGCGACCTTTTCGACCATGCCGCCCTCGCCCTCGACCGCGGCGATGAGCGCCTCGAGCAGCGCGCCGTCGATCCCGTCGGTCATCAGCACGCCCAGCTTGCGGCCCTTGAAGCTGTCCGGGGTGTTCTTCAGGATCGACAGCGGGTCCGAGGGCTTGAGATCGGTGCGCGGGGCGACCGCCGGCTCATGCGCCTTGGGGACCGCCTCCATTCCCAGCCCCTCGGCGACCTTCTGCGCCAGCCCCTCATCGACATTCGGCAGATGCGCGACGACCCGTTCGCGGATCGCCACCGTCTCGACCTTGGAAAGCTCGAAGACGAAGGCCTCGGCGATATGGTCCTGCTCGACCTCGGTCTGGCTGATGTAGAACTGCCGTGCCTGGCTGTAATGGTCGGCAAAGCTTTCCGAACGCAGCTTGCGCTTCTCGCCCTCGATGGGTTCGGGGAAGGAGCGATGCCCGCGCTTGGGATCGGCGCGCGGGCCGCCCTCGCGCCAGCTGTTCGGTTCGTAATTCGCGCGCCCCTTGATCCCGCGCGTCTGCATGTGGCCGTCCTGCTGGAAGTGGTGCATCGGGCAGCGCGGGGCATTGATCGGGATATGGGTGAAGTTCGGCCCGCCCAGACGCTTCAGCTGCGTGTCCAGATACGAGAAGTTGCGCCCCTGCAGGAGCGGGTCGTTGGTGAAGTCGATCCCCGGCACGATGTTCTGCGTGCAGAAGGCGACCTGCTCGGTCTCGGCGAAGAAATTGTCCACGTTGCGGTCGAGGACCAGCCGGCCCACGATGCGCAGCGGCACTTCCTCCTCGGGGATGATCTTGGTGGGGTCGAGGATGTCGAAATCGAAGCGGTCGGCGAAGTCGTCGTCGAAAAGCTGCACGGCGAGGTCCCATTCGGGAAAGTCGCCCTTCTCGATCGCGGTCCACAGGTCGCGGCGGTGGAAATCCGGGTCGGCGCCGTTGATCTTCACCGCCTCGTCCCAGACGACAGACTGCATCCCCAGCCGCGGCTTCCAGTGGAACTTGACGAAGGTGCTCTTGCCGTCCTTGTTGACGAAGCGGAAGCTGTGCACGCCGAAGCCTTCCATGAAACGGAAGGAACGCGGGATCGTGCGGTCCGACATCTGCCACAGGACCATGTGCATCGACTCGGGCATGAGCGAGATGAAGTCCCAGAAATTGTCATGCGCCGATTGCGCCTGCGGAAAGCCGCGGTCGGGCTCGTCCTTGACCGAATGGACGAGGTCGGGGAATTTCATCGCGTCCTGGATGAAGAAGACGGGGATGTTGTTGCCGACGATGTCCCAGTTGCCCTCTTCGGTGTAGAGCTTGACGGCGAAGCCGCGCACGTCGCGGGCCAGATCCATCGAGCCCTTGTTGCCGGCGACGGTCGAAAACCGCACGAAGGCCGGCACGCGATTGCCCTTTTTCTGAAAAAGATGCGCGGCGGTGATGTCCGAAAGCGCGTCGGTCACTTCGAAATAGCCATGCGCGCCATAGCCGCGGGCATGGACGACCCGTTCGGGAATGCGCTCGTGGTCGAAATGGAAGATCTTCTCGCGCATGGCGAAATCTTCCAGGAGCGCCGGACCGCGGGGGCCGGCGCGCAGCGTGTTCTGGTTGTCCGAGACCGGGATGCCCTGCGCGGTGGTCAGGGTCGGGCCATCGGGGGTCTGGTGCGTCTCGCCGCCCGCGCCGGGGTTGCGGGCGCGGTCCGTCGTGTCCTGGCCGGACTGGGTATCGGCGGTCGGGTGAAAGAGCGGCTCGTCGGCGGGCATGGCGGGTTCTCCCTTTTGGTCATGGATCGGTCGTGGATCAGGCGGCGGCGGTATGCGCGCGCGCCTTCAGAAGGGCGGCCTGCAGCGCCTCGCGCGTGGCGGGGGTGGCGAGTGCTGCGGAAAGCTTCAGGTTCTCGGGGTTGGTGATCTCGGCGATGTCCAGGTGGGGCAGATCGACGGGTTCGGGGGCCACGGGCTTTCCCGCGCGCCAATCGGCGACGCGCGCCCAGACCCGGTCACGGTCGGCGGCGCGGCGGGGGCTCGTGTAGCCCGTCTCGGCGCGGCGGGTCAGCGCATCCTCGGTCTCGAACTTGGTCAAGAGCACCGCATCGAGCACGCGCACGACCTCGCCCGACAGGATGAGGCGGTTGCGGAACTCGCGGTCCTCCTCGATCGCGTCCATGAAGCCGCCCAGCCGCTCGAAGACGCCGGGGTGAAAGAGGCCCGAGTTCACATGCATCCAGTCGCCCGGCACCTGCGCGTCGAACTGCAGGTTCGGAAAGAGGTCATCGACCAGCGACAGGCTGCGGCGGATCTGCACGACCCGGCCCGAGAGCAGCATCAGGTCATGGTGGCAGAGGACCGCGGCGACCGGCAGCGCCGCGCCGGCGGTCTGGCCGATCGTGGCCCAGTTCAGCCCCGGTTCGGCCGGCAGCGGGCCCTGGGCCATCATCTGGGCCTGTTGCAGCACCTTGTCGCGATGCGGCAGGTCGTCGGAATCGTGAAAAGTCACCGCCCGCGCACCCGAAAGCATCAGGCCCACGTTCTTCGCCGCCGCCGTGCCGAGGTTGCGGGCGAGCCGCACCACCGACAGGCGTGGATCGCCCGCGTAGGAAACCAGCGCCTCGGCCGTGGCGTCGGTCGAGCCGTCATCGACGACGATGATCACCGTATCGGGATGGGTCTGCTCCAGCGCGGCGAGGACCGCCTGCCCCACCAGCACCGCGCGGTCGAAGGTCGGAATGACGATGGCAACGGGCAATACGCCCGAGGTCGGCGTGTCCGCGGGCAGCGTGACGGGCGCGGTCGGGGAAGCGGTCATGGATGCGGGATCACGGCAGGCGGCGGGGCGCAGGTCGCGGGGCTACCTGGTCGGCGCGCACGCGCAGGACGCGCGGCTCGCTCGGCCGGATGGCCAGCACGGTAATTCCCAAGGCCACCACCGCCAGCGCCCCCACCGGGCCAGCAAGGCCCAGAAGCGCGAGCGCGGCGCCGGACAGAAGGGTCAGTGAGACGTCGATCTTGGGCATGGGAGCCTCCCTCTCTGCCGGGCGGCGGGAGGGGCGCGGGCGCCCTCTCGATCCCGGTCGATGCGTGAATCGGTGCTTGGTCTCTCAACGTCTGCAACCGCGGCGGGTTCCGGGGCCCGGCCCGGCATGGGCGAGGCGCCGGCGGAAAGCCGCCCCCCGCTCAGGCCAGTCCCTGACGGTAAATGTTGAAGGCATCTCTGGCCCCTCAGGCAGGCCTGCCTGTTCCAAAGCGGCATCCGCCGAAAAAATCTTCGGGAGCCTCTACTGATGGGAGGTCCACCAGTCGCTTGCTTTGGACTATACAATGTATTACAATGTATTTCAGGAGCGTTGAAAGGAATACGCCATGGGGACAACACCCTATTCGATCCGTCTCGACGATGATTTGAGGAAATCGCTGGAGAGAGAAGCGGAGATCGAAGACCGTCCACCTGCGCAACTCGCGGTGCGTGCCATCCGCTCGATGCTGGAAGCAAAGGCAGCCAAGCGCGCGGCCATCGATTCCGCCCTTGACGAAGCAGATCAGGGGAAATTCATCTCTGCCGAAGCGATGAATGCCTGGATCGACTCGTGGGACAGCGAAAATGAGCTCCCCGCCCCGAAAGCTGACATCACGCGCGACAGCGCATGAAAATCGTCTTCCTGGAAAGCGCGGCGCAGGACATCCAATGGTTCCGTTACCACTGTCGATCTGTTTTCCCTGCGGGCAGCGCCAGGGCGCGCGACAAGATGAAGGCTATCCAGGAGACATTGGCCGCCAATCCCTACGCTGGTCATCCCAGTGATACACGAAAGACAGTGCGGGAGTTTTCGCTTCCCCGGACGCCTTTCATGGTCGTCTATCGTGTGATGCCAACCCAGATCGAGATTCTTCGGCTTTGGGACACGAGGCAAGGCAACGAATACTAAGTCATTTGCCACCAAGCCAAAATTCAGCGGCACGGGAGAGGGCGGCGCCTCGCGCGCGGCACTGCTTTCAAACTTTACCGTCAGGGGATGGCCCGCGATCGTCCCAGAGCGAGAGCTGCCGGTCGTCGCCCTCCCCCGCTTCCCCCCGGTCAAAGGTGGAAAGCGTCACGCCCAGAAGCCGGATGCCGCGCTCGGTGGGAAAGAGCGGCGCGAGCAGCCCCTGCGCCAGCGCCACCAGCTCGCTTTCCGAGGCAAAGGGCGCGGTCTGGGTGCGGCTGCGGGTGATCTGGCGGAAATCGGCATATTTGACCTTCAGCACCAGCGTCCGGCCGCGCAGGTCGCGCGCCTGCGCCTGACGCCAGACCTTGGCGGCCAGTACCGCCACCTCGTCGCGGGCGGTGGCCGCGTCGTGGATGTCGGTGGCGAATGTATCCTCGGTGCCCAGCGACTTGCGCGGGCGGTGGGGCTGGACCGGGCGCGTGTCGATGCCGCGGCTGATGTCGAAATACCACCGCCCCGCCTTGCCGAAATGCGCCTGCAGGAATGCCAGGTCCCGGGCGCGCAGATCGGCGCCGGTGCGGATGCCCAGCCGCTCCATCCGCGCCGCCGTCGCCGGGCCCACGCCGTGGAACTTCGCCACCGGCAGGGCGGCCACGAACGCGGCCCCCTTGGCGGGCGGGATCACCGCCTGGCCGTCGGGCTTGTTGATGTCGCTCGCGATCTTGGCCAGGAACTTGCAATACGAGATCCCGGCCGAGGCCGTGAGGCCCGTCTCCTCCAGGATGCGGGCGCGGATCCGGCGCGCGACCTCGGTCGCGGCGGCGAGCCCGGCCTTGTTCTCGGTCACGTCCAGATAGGCCTCGTCGAGCGACAGGGGTTCGATCAGATCGGTGAATTCGGCAAAAATCGCCCGGATCTGCGCCGAGACGGCGCGATAGACCTCGAACCGCGGCCTGACGAAGACCAGCTCGGGACATTTCCGCCGCGCCGTGACCGAGGGCATGGCCGAGCGCACCCCGAAGGCGCGCGCCTCGTAGCTGGCCGCCGCCACCACCCCGCGCGCC
>CAZKSE010000026.1:0-3418 GCA_964555305.1 uncultured Rhodobacter sp.
GGCCACGGTCGGCCAGATCGACGCCAACCTGCGTTCCGCCATCTCGGCGGATCTTCCCGAACGCGCGCCGTCCTATTTCTTCATCGACATCCAGCCCAACCAGCTGGACGGTTTTCTGGCCCGGCTCCAGGGTGACCCCGGCGTGTCCGAGATCGAAACCGCCCCGCAGCTTCGCGGCGTAATCACGGCGATCAACGACATCCCGTCGCGCGAATGGGGCAACCACTGGGTCTTGCGCGGGGACCGCGGCCTGACCTATTCCGCGACCCTGCCCTCCGGCACGACACTGGTGGAAGGTGACTGGTGGCCCGAGGACTATGCCGGCGAGCCGTTGATCAGTTTCGGGATCAACGAAGGGCGCGAACTGGGCCTCAACCTCGGGGACCGGGTCACGGTGAACGTGCTAGGCCGCAACATCACCGGGACCATCGCCAATTTCCGGGAACTGGACTTCCGAACCGGCGGCATCGGTTTCGTGATGACTTTCAATCCCTTGGCACTGCAGGGCGCGCCGCACACGCATCTGGCCACCGTCCACGCCGCCCCCGAGGCCGAGGCTGCGATCCTGCGCGATATCTCCAACCAGTATCCCAATGTCACCGCTGTCGGCGTGCGCGAAGTCGCCGCCCGCGCGGCCGAGGCCTTGGGTGCGCTGGCCGGCGCCACGGCGCTGGCAGCGCTTGCGACGCTGCTGACCGGGTTCGTCGTGCTGATCGGCGCGGCCGCGGCGGGGGAACGGGCGCGGGTGTTCGAGGCTGCGGTGCTCAAGACCATCGGCGCCACGCGCGGTCGGATCCTTGCCAGCTTCGCGCTGCGCTCCGCGCTGATGGGGGCGGCGGCAGCCAGCGTCGCGGTCTTCGCCGCCGTCCTCGCCTCGTGGCTGGTGCTGACCCGCGTGATGGACCTGAGCTACACGTTCGAACCCCTCTCGGCGCTCTTGATCATCGCGGGCGGGGTGCTGGCGACCTTGCTTGCCGGGCTGGCCTTTGCGCTGCGCCCTCTGGCTGCGCGCCCGGCGCGTATCCTGCGCGCGCAGGAATAAGCCGGAACGAGCGACGGGACCTGTTTCCAGCTGGTTAGCGAAAAAACTATTTCCGTTCTTGATCAAATACATAGGGCCTCTGCGCAAGTTGAACAAAGGCCCCGTCTCGTCCCATCAGGTGCGCAAGTCCGTCCTGTCAGGCGTCCAGCGCGACCAGTGCATGGCGCTTGCGGCCGGCGGTCAGTTTCACCGGGGCCGCCAGATCCTCAGCCCGGATCATCAGCCCCGCGTCAGAGAGCGGCGCGTCGTTCATCCGCGCACCCCCCTCGGCGATGAGCCGCCGCGCGTCCTTGCCGGATTTCGCCAGCCCCGCCCGCACGAAAAGCTGGGCCACGGATACCCCCTCGGCCGCCTCGCCCGCACTTAGCGTGACGCGGGGCAGATCCTCGCCCGTGCCGCCCTGCTCGAACACCGCGCGCGCCGTGGCTTCCGCTGCCGCCGCGGCCTCATCCCCGTGGCAAAGCCGCGTGACCTCATTGGCCAGCATCACTTTCGCCTCGTTGATCTCTGACCCAGCCAGCGCGCCCAGCCGCTCGCATTCATCGACCGGCAACTCGGTATAGAGTTTCAGGAAGCGCCCCACATCGGCATCGGTCGTGTTCCGCCAGAACTGCCAGAACTCGTAGGGGCTCAGCATGTCGGCATTGAGCCAGATCGCCCTCCCCGCCGACTTGCCCATCTTCCGCCCGTCCGACGTGGTAAGAAGGGGCGTCGTCAACCCGAAGACCTGAGCATCGACCACCCGCCGCGTCAGGTCCACGCCATTGACGATATTGCCCCACTGGTCCGACCCGCCCATCTGCAACAGGCAGCCATGCCGGCGGTAAAGCTCCAGGAAGTCGTAAGCCTGCAGGATCATGTAGTTGAATTCAAGGAAGCTGAGGCTCTGCTCCCGATCCAGCCGCGACTTGACGCTTTCGAAACTCAGCATCCGGTTCACGCTGAAATGCCGCCCGATGTCGCGCAGAAACTCCAGGTAGTTCAGCCCGTCCAGCCATGCGGCGTTGTTGAGCATGATAGCATCGGCTGGCGCACTGCCGTAGCCGAGGTACTTGTCAAAGACCTGCTGCATCCCGTCGATATTGGCCGCGATCTGCTCGGGGCCCAGCAGGGGCCGCTCTTCGGACCGGAAGGAGGGGTCGCCCACCTTGGTCGTCCCGCCGCCCATCAGCGTGATCGGCTTGTGACCGGTCTGCTGGAACCAGCGCAGCAACATGATGTTCAGCAGATGCCCGACATGCAGCGACTTTGCGGTGGCGTCGTAGCCGATATAGGCGGGAACCGTGCCCTTCAGCAGGGCCTCGTCCAATCCCTGAAGATCGGTGCAATCGGCAAGAAACCCGCGTTCGATGATCGTGGTCAGGAAATCCGACTTGGGGCGATAGGTCATTTTGCGCTTGTCCCGGTCTGCGGCTCGCGTGTCTATAGACCGAAGGCAAGGCCAAGGAAAAGGCGTGATGCAAACGGGCAGGCTGCGGGTTCTGGGCACGATGTCGGGCACGTCGCTGGACGGGGTAGACGCGGCGGTGCTGGAAACCGACGGAGAGGCGATCCTGGGCTTCGGCGCAACGGGCTACCGCCCCTATACGCCCGACGAACGCGAGGTGCTGCGCGCAGCTCTCGGCGCCTGGCCCGACGAGCCGCGCAGTGAGGCTGCCGCCCGCGTGGTCGAAGCCGCGCATGCTGAACTGTTGGCGGGTTTGCCGCATGTCGATCTAGTGGGGTTTCACGGCCAGACCCTGGCGCATGACCCGGGCGGGCGGGGGACGCATCAGGCGGGGTCCGGCGAACGCCTGGCGGCGGCACTGGGGCAACCCGTCGCCTGGGACTTTCGCAGCGCCGATGTGGCTGCGGGCGGGCAGGGCGCGCCGCTCGCGCCCTTCTATCACCACGCGCTGGCGCGACGGATCGGCGCGCTGGCGCCTTTGGTGTTTCTGAACATCGGCGGCGTCGCGAACGTCACCTGGGTCGATCCAACCGAGCCCGCGCCCGAAATCGCCTGCCAGGCCTTCGATTGCGGCCCGGGCAATGCCCCGATCGACGACTTCGCGCGCAATGCCCTCGGCCTGCCGCGTGACGAAGGCGGCGCACTGGCGCTGGAGGGGCAGCCCGATGACCACCGGCTCGAGCGATACACCGCCGATCCGTTCTTCGGGCTTGCTCCGCCGAAATCCCTGGATCGGGCGGCGCCGGCGCCGGATGTCGCAAGACTCGCGCCGACGAATGCCTTGGCAACCCTGGCCGCCGCCGTGGCGGAAGGGGCGGCACGCGCATTCGAGCACTTTCCTGCCCCGCCCGGCCGGGTTCTGGTCTGCGGTGGTGGGCGCCATAACCGGGCGATAATGGCGCAGTTGGTCGCCCGCTTGCCTTGCCCGG
>CAZKSE010000026.1:3518-10992 GCA_964555305.1 uncultured Rhodobacter sp.
GCGATCCAGCCGCGGATAAGGTGGACCCGGTCATCGACCAGCGCCTTCAACTCGTTTGAGATGAACTCCGACAGGCGGGGCGCTCCTTGAAGAATTTCGTTTGCAAACAAACGACTTTCACGAGGAAACTCATGCGACATCTGAAGTTTTCGACGCATGTAGGCCATGATCTCGTCGCGGGGTTCGCCCTTGGGGTCGATGGCGCGCAGCGGATCCAGCCAGGTGGCCAGCAATTCATCGAGCAGCGCGCCGTGAATCGCCTCCTTGCTGTCGAAATAGTACAAGAGGTTCGGCTTCGACAGTCCGGCCTCCAGCGCGATCTGATCGAGCGTCGCGCCCCGGAACCCGTTCGCCGAAAACACCTCGAGCGCCGCGTCGAGGATCCGGCGGCGGTTGCGTTTCTGGATGCGCGTGCTCACCCGTCGCTCTCCAACCCGATGCCGCGCAGGATGATGTCGCAAACCGTTTCGGTTGCCGCCTGCCATTGCGCATCGCTCAGCGGCCCGCCATTCAGCGTTTCAACCTGGTGCGCGAAATCGGCGTAGTGCTGGGTCGTGGCCCAGATCATGTAAAGTAGCCAGTGCGGATCGACCGGGCGGATACTGCCTGCTTCCATCCAGCCGCGAATGACGCGCGCGCGCGACTCTGTCCAGTCGCGCAGGGTGGTTTCCAGAAAATCCTGGATGATCGGCGCGCCGTGCATCACCTCGTTTGCCCAGACCTTGGAGCCGTAGCGATGCGCGCGCGACAGTTCCATCTTGCGGGTGATGTAGCGCCGCAGCGCCACCTCCGGTGAGGCGGAGCCCTCGAAACTGTCGGCGGCCTCGAGCCAGACGTTGAAGATTCGTTCGACGACGCGGCGGTAGAGTTGCTTCTTCGAAGCGAAGTAATAATGCAGATTAGCCTTGGGCAGCCCGCAGTGATCGGCGATCGCCTGCATCGTGGCGCCGCCGAAGCCCGCCTCTGCGAAGATGCGCTCCGCGCCATCGAGAATCGCGCGCTCGATTTCTTCGCGCGACCCCGCGCGGTTGCCTTGTTTTTCAGCGTTTTCCGCATGACGCATTGGCCTGATCCGGGCCTTTCAAATAACCTTGACTGAATGGTCAGGTCTGCTAGCGTCGGTGACGCCGCGCAACCCGACCGTTGTCCGGTTATACTGGAAGACCCAGCCTTTTGAAGCCCGGTCGTTCGCAGCAGCGCACCGGGTTGGAGCATGGAGACACCCGATGCCGCCTGACCGCAACGCGTCGCCCGACGATCCGAGCATCGCTCATGAGGGTACGGGCAACCCTGGCGGTTGCGTTCGGCATTCGGGCGCGCCAAGGCTTTACTGCACACCGCGTTTTGGCCGCGATTCCACGGCGCTGTGGGAGGGTCTGGTAAGCTCGAGTTGACCAAGACCCATCACTGCACGAGCGCGGCATCAGACCGTGCGGGACAACAGGAGGAATGAATGACTGCACCAGCCGCCAACATGCGGATTGATCCCGACCGTTTGTGGGACAGCATCCACGAGATCGCCGAAATCGGTCCCGGCATCGCCGGCGGCAGCAACCGCCAGACCCTGACGGACGAAGATGCCGAAGGCCGCGCGCTCTTCCAGAAATGGTGCGAGGCCGCAGGCTGCACCGTGGGCGTTGACGAGATGGGCACGATGTTCGCAACCCGCCCGGGCGAGGATCCGGACGCGTTGCCGGTTTACGTCGGCAGCCACCTGGACACGCAGCCCACCGGCGGCCGATATGACGGAGTGCTGGGCGTTCTTGGCGGGTTGGAGGTGATCCGCACGCTCAACGACCTCGGGATCAAGACGAAGCACCCCATCGTCGTGACCAACTGGACAAACGAGGAGGGGGCGCGCTTTGCGCCCGCCATGCTCGCCTCTGGCGTCTTTGCCGGCGTGATCGACAAGGATTGGGCTTGTGACCGTGTGGATGCCCAGGGCAAGCGCTTCGGGGACGAGCTGGAGCGGATCGGCTGGAAGGGCGAGGAAAAGGTCGGCGCGCGCAAGATGCACGCCTTTCTTGAGCTTCACATCGAACAGGGCCCGATCCTGGAAGCCGAGGGCAAACAGATCGGCGTCGTCACCCACGGTCAGGGCCTTCGCTGGATTGAATGCACGGTGACCGGCAAGGGCCAGCACACCGGATCGACCCCGATGTACCTGCGCCGCAATGCCGGGCGGGGCCTCGCGCGCCTGACCGAGCTGGTGCACGAGATCGCCATTGCTCACCAGCCTAACGCCGTCGGCGCCATCGGCCATATCGACGTCTATCCCAACAGCCGCAACATCATCCCCGAGAAGGTTGTCTTCACGGTGGATTTTCGTAGCCACGTTCTTGAGACGCTGGAAGACATGGTGGCCGAGTTCCTGGAGACCGCGCCGGGGCTCTGCGCCGATATCGGCCTGAAATTCTCGGCCGATAGTGCCGGCCAGTTCGATCCGCCCGCCTTTGACGAAACGCTGCTGGATCGCATCCGCGGCGCGGCAGACCGGCTGGGCTACAGCCACATGAACATCGTCTCCGGCGCCGGGCACGATGCCTGCTGGATCAACCGCGTGGCGCCGACCGCGATGATCATGTGTCCCTGCGTCGACGGGTTGAGCCATAACGAGGCAGAGGAGATTTCGAAGGACTGGGCTGCCGCCGGGACCGATGTGCTGCTGCACGCGGTTCTCGAGACCGCCGAGATCGTCGACTGATCGCCGGGACCTGGGAGCGGGCGACGGGCACCCGTATCCCTTGGAGCCGCGCGGACAAACTCAATGCAAACGATGGGCCTCGGGCCCGACAGGGAGAGCAACATGGCAAGTACCGTCATCAAGAACGGCACCGTCGTCACCCATGACCTGACCTACAAGGCCGATGTGAAGATCGAGGACGGCAAGATCGTGGAAATCGGCGAGCGTCTCAAGGGCGATCAGGAGCTGGACGCCACCGGCTGCTACATCATGCCCGGGGGCATCGACCCGCACACCCATCTGGAAATGCCTTTCATGGGCACCTATTCCAGTGATGATTTCGAAAGCGGCACGCGAGCGGCTCTAGCCGGTGGCACCACGATGGTCGTCGATTTCATCCTTCCGGGCCAAGGTCAGGGCCTGATGGACGCCGCCAAGATGTGGCACAACAAATCGACCCGTGCCAATTGCGACTACTCCTACCACATGGCGATCACCTGGTGGGGCGAGCAGGTCTGGAACGACATGGAGGAGAGCGTCAAGGCGGGGATCACCAGTTTCAAACACTTCATGGCCTACAAGGGCGCCCTGATGGTCAACGATGACGAGCTGTTCGCCAGCTTCCGCCGCGTGGGCGATCTGGGCGGCCTGGCGCTCGTTCATGCCGAGAACGGAGATGTGGTGGCGGAGTTGACCGCGAAGCTTCTGGCCGAGGGCAATTCAGGCCCCGAAGGCCACGCCTATTCCCGCCCCCCGCAGGTCGAGGGCGAGGCGACCAACCGCGCCATCATGATCGCCGACATGGCCGGCGTGCCACTCTATGTGGTGCACGTCAGCTGTGAGGAGAGCCACGAAGCCATCCGCCGCGCACGCCAGGCCGGCAAACGCGTCTTCGGCGAGCCGCTGATCCAGCACCTGACGCTGGACGAAAGCGAGTATTTCCACGCTGATTGGGACCATGCCGCCCGCCGCGTGATGTCGCCCCCCTTCCGCAACAAGGAACACCAGGCCAGCCTCTGGGCCGGACTGCAGTCGGGCTCGCTTAGCGTCGTCGCGACCGACCATTGCGCCTTCACGACCGAGCAGAAACGCTACGGCGTCGGTGACTTTTCCAAGATCCCCAACGGGACCGGCGGCCTGGAAGACCGGATGCCGATGCTCTGGACGCAGGGGGTGGAGACCGGCCGGCTCACGCCGAACGAATTCGTCGCTGTCACCTCGACCAATATCGCGAAGATCCTGAACCTCTATCCGCGGAAGGGCGCGGTGCTGGTGGGAGCGGATGCCGACCTTGTGGTATGGGACCCCGAGAAGAAGAAGACCATCAGCGCCGATTCGCAGCAATCGGCGATCGATTACAATGTTTTCGAAGGCCAGAAGGTGAAGGGCCTGCCGCGCTTCACGCTGACCCGCGGTCAGGTCGCCGTTCACGACGGCGAAATGCGCACGCATGAAGGTCACGGCCAGTTCGTCGGCCGCGAGGCGCGTCCCGCCTTTAACCGGGCGCTCAGCCAGTGGAAAGAACTGACCGCGCCGCGCCCGGTAACGCGCTCCGGCATTCCCGCGACGGGGGTGTGATGCGCGACCTGACGTCGGTGCCGGTGATTGAGGCGCAGGGACTGGGCCTGACCTTCGAGACCGCCGATGGCCCGGTCCACGCCCTGAAGGATGTGGACCTGACCATCAACAAGGGAGATTTCGTCAGCTTCATCGGCCCCTCGGGCTGCGGGAAGACTACCTTTCTGCGGGTGATCGCGGATCTCGAGCAACCGACCTCTGGAGCCATCACCGTCAACGGCATGACACCCGCCGAAGCGCGGCGCGCGCGTGCCTACGGCTATGTCTTCCAGGCGGCGGGGCTCTATCCGTGGCGGACGATCGAGGGGAACGTGAAGCTGCCGCTCGAAATCATGGGATATCCGCGAACCGAGCGGGAGGCCCGCGCGCGTCGCGTGCTCGAACTGGTGGAACTTTCGGGCTTCGAGAAAAAGTTCCCCTGGCAGCTTTCTGGCGGGATGCAGCAGCGTGCGTCCATCGCCCGCGCCTTGGCCTTCGATGCCGATATTCTTCTGATGGACGAACCCTTCGGGGCACTGGACGAGATCGTGCGCGACCGGCTGAACGAAGAACTACTGAAGCTCTGGGCGCGCACGGAAAAGACCATCGGCTTCGTCACCCATTCCATCCCCGAGGCGGTCTACCTGTCCACCCGGATCGTCGTCATGTCCCCACGACCCGGCCGGATCACCGACGTGATCGAAAGCCCGCTGCCGCGCGAACGACCGCTGGACATCCGCGACAGCCGCGAATTCATCGAGATCGCCCACCGCGTCCGCGAGGGGCTCAGGGCGGGGCATGTCGATGACTGAAGACCGTATCGCAACATGTCATTTCCCCCAAGGATTCCTCGTTAGGTGTGTCGCCAGGAACCCGCTGCGATCACTGAGGCAGGCATGAGGAACGTCGTGCCCGTCCTTACCGTCGCGATTGCGCTGATCCTTGCGTGGTATGTGGCGGTGGTGCCGATGAACGCGCAATGGGAGCGCGATCAGGCTGCCCGCGCCGGCACGCAGATCGGCTTTTCCGAACTGGTCACCCGCACGATGGCGCAGGATCGCCCGCGGCTGCCCGCCCCGCACCAGGTCGTTGCCGAGCTGTGGAACTCCACCTGGGTGGAGGAGCGTCACGGCCGCCGCGGGTGGTGGAACACCGGATCGTTGTCGAACCGTAGCCTTGTCCATCACGGATGGATCACGCTCTCGGCCACAATGCTGGGCTTTGCCATCGGCACCGGGCTGGGCGTGCTGCTGGCCATCGGGATCGTCTTCAACCGGGCGATGGACGCTTCGGTCATGCCCTGGGCGATCGCCAGCCAGACAATCCCGATCATCGCCTTGGCGCCGATGATCATCGTGGTGCTCAATTCGGTCGGGATCAGTGGGCTGATGCCCAAGGCGATCATCTCGGCCTATCTGAGCTTCTTTCCCGTCGTTGTCGGGATGGTGAAGGGGTTGCGCGCACCCGATACGATGCAGCTCGACCTGATGAAGACGTATAATGCCGGCGGTCTGCAGACCTTCCTGAAGTTGCGCCTGCCCTCATCAATGCCCTACTTCTTCGCCTCCATCAAGGTCGGGATCGCGGCGGCACTGGTAGGCACCATCGTGGGCGAGTTGCCGGTGCAGCAGGGCGGGCTGGGCGTGCGGCTCCTCTCGGGCAGCTATTACGGGCAGACGGTGCAGATCTGGTCCGCACTCTTCGCCGCGGCGATCCTGGCGGCGACGCTGGTCGGCATCATCGGCCTCTTGCAGCGAGCCACCCTGAAGCGAATGGGCATGGCATGAGCGGGGTGATGGACAGCGCCGGCGCATGGCAACGGGTGGGGCTCATCCTGGCGCTGCTCGCGGCTGCCGGTCTGGGCGTGACGGGGGGAGGCGGGCAGCCGTCCTTCACGGTGATGATCGCACTTCTGGCCGCCGTCCTTCTGTCGCTTCTGGTCGAGCGGGGGCGTGCGTTGGGCCAGCCGCGCGGGCTGGCGGGGGGGCTGATCCTGCTGATCGCCGCAAGCCTCGGCACGGCCGCGCATGGGCTGGCCTTCCACCAGTCCGGGGCAGAAGGTCCGGCCTTCTGGGCGGCGGTGATCGGCGTATGGCTGGGGGGCTGGATGCTGGTCGCGATCCTGGCGGATCTGAAACGGTTGCCGGGGGTTTGGGGGCGGATGCAGGCGCTGCTTGCGCCTGTCGTCTTCGGCCTGACGCTGGTCTGGTTCTGGGAGGCAGCGGTTCGGGCGCTCAGCGTGCCGCGCGTGATCCTGCCGCCGCCCTCGATGATCGGCGCCCGCATCGCCGCCTCGACCGATACGCTCTGGGTCGATGTCGTGCAGACCTTCGTCAAGGGCGCGCTTTCGGGCTTTGCCATCGGCACCGGCGCGGCCATCGTCTTTGCGCTGATCGTCGATCGTTTCGACTTCCTGCGCCGCGGGCTTCTGCCGGTTGGCAATTTCCTGTCGGCGCTGCCGATCATCGGCACCGCGCCGATCATGGTCATGTGGTTCGGCTTCGACTGGCCCTCGAAGGCCGCGGTCGTCGTTGCGATGGTCTTCTTTCCGATGCTCGTGAACACCGTTCAGGGCCTGGCGGCGACCGATTCCATGCAGCGCGACCTGATGCGCACTTATTCGGCCAATTGGGTGCAAACGCTTCTGGCGCTGCGGCTGCCGGCGGCGATGCCCTTCATCTTCAACGGGCTCAAGATTGCGGCAACCCTGTCGCTGATCGGCGCGATCGTGGCCGAATTCTTTGGCTCGCCCACCCGCGGCATGGGTTTCCGCATCTCGACCGAGGTGGGGCGCTTGCAGCTCGACATGGTCTGGGCCGAGATCGCGGTGGCCGCGCTCGTGGGATCGACTTTCTATGGTTTCTGGGCTCTGCTCGAACGGCGGATGACCTTCTGGCATCCGTCGCAGCGTGGCAGGTAACTGCCGGGACACCCGGCCAACATGGAGGTGACGATAATGAAGGTGAAATTGACGAGTATGGCGGCAGCCCTTGCGCTGGCGGCCGGATCGGCACAGGCGATGGATGACGTCACGCTGCAGCTGAAATGGGTCACGCAGGGCCAGTTCGCCGGCTATTATGTCGCGCTCGAGAACGGTTTTTACGAGGAAGAGGGGCTCAACGTCACCATCCGCCCCGGCGGGCCAGACATCGCGCCGCCGCAAGTGATCGCCGGCGGCGGAGCCGACGTGATCGTCGAATGGATGCCCGCCGCCCTTGCCGCGCGCGAACAGGG
>CAZKSE010000026.1:11092-25199 GCA_964555305.1 uncultured Rhodobacter sp.
TCGGAAGACGAACTGGTGACCTTCAAGTACGAGGATCAGGGCGTCGCGACGCTGGAAGACGGGCTCTATGTGCTGGAAGACCGGCTCGAGGATCCCGAATTCGTCGAGCGGATGGCCCGCTTCGTCCGCGCCTCGATGCGCGGCTGGGAATGGGCTGCAGAAAACCCCGAGGAAGCGGCCGATATCGTGCTCGACTATGACGAGACCGGCGCACAGACCGAACAGCACCAGGTTCGCATGGTGCGTGAGGTCGGCCTGCTGACCGAGGGGTCGAACGGCGTGCTCGACCTTGAGGCCTATGAGCGCACGGTGCAGACGCTGCTCGGCGGCGGCTCCGACCCGGTGATCAGCCAGGAGCCGGAAGGCGCCTGGACCCATGCCGTGACCGACGCGGCGTTCGAATGAAGCAAGCACACGGCCGGGGGTAACCCCGGCCGGCCCCCGATGCACAAGACCTTCACCCTCCAGACCCGCGGGCCGGGGCTATACGAATTCACCGATCGTCTGCGCGAATGGGTTCGGGGCGAGGGAGTGTTGACGCTCTTCATCCGGCACACCTCGGCGAGCCTGCTCATTCAGGAAAACGCCGCGCCCGAGGTGCGGGACGATCTGCTGGGCTTCCTGCACCGCCTGGCGCCGCCGGCCGATGACCCGCGCATGAACTGGTTGCGCCACCGTGACGAAGGCCCCGACGACATGCCCGCCCATATCAAGGCCGCCCTTCTGCCGGTGTGCCTGCAGATCCCTGTCATCGACGGCCGCATGGCGCTGGGGACCTGGCAGGGCGTCTATCTGGTCGAACACCGCACCCAGCCCCACCGGCGCGAGGTGGTGGCGATGCTGCGCTGATGCCGCCCGGTACGATCCTGCCGCAGGACTGGTTCGCCCGCCACGCCATCGAGGTGGCCCCGGATCTGATCGGTGCGGAGCTTGTCCTGCGCGGCTGCGGCGGCATCATCACCGAGACCGAAGCCTATAGCCCTGACGACCCGGCTGCGCATAGTTTTCGGGGGCCGACGCGGCGGAACGCGGCGATGTTCGGGGCGGCGGGGCGGGCTTATGTTTATCGGTCCTACGGGGTTCACTGGTGCCTGAACGTGGTTTGCGGGGAGGGGCACGGGGTTCTGATCCGCGCGTTCGAGCCGCGGTTGGGTGTGGCTGACATGCAGGTCCGGCGGGGGACGGAGGATCCGCGGCTCATTGCATCGGGGCCCGGGCGGGTGGGGCAGGCGTTGGCGGTGGGGCCGGCGGATAACCATACACCGTTCAATTCGCTTGATTTTTGTATCCGCGCGGGCGAGCCGGTCGAGCTTGTGATCGGGCCGCGGATCGGCATTACCCGGGCGGCCGACTGGCCGCGACGCTTTGGCCTGAAGGGGTCGCGATTTCTCAGCCGACCGTTTCGCTGAAGGCGCCACGGGAGGGCGCGGGAGCGTATGGCAAGCGTATGGCAAGCGTATGGCAAACGTATGGCAAACGTATGGCAAGCCTACACCAAGCGTAGGACAAACGGATGGCTTGTTCCGGATGCAGATCGCCGCGCCGATACGCCCGGTGCCGGTTCTGGTCCCTCGCGAATGCTCTTGTGCGGCGCCTTGAGAGAGCGCGTCCGGGGACCGCCCTTGGCCTAGCCCTGAAGCGAGAGCTTGAGCCCGAGATGGCTGGGCGTGAACCCAAGCCTTGCGTAGAACGCATGGGCGTCCGGGCGTCGTTTGTCCGTCGTCAGCTGGACCATCGCGCAGCCGCGCGCGCGGGCTTCGGCGATCGCCCAACGGAACATCTTTTCCCCCACGCCGCCCCCGCGCTCGGTGCTGGCCACGCGGACGGCCTCGATCTGGGCGCGCTTGGCACCGCGACGCGCGAGATGGGTGAGGAAGGTCAGTTGCAGCGTGCCGATCACGCGGCCATCTTTCCGGGTGGCAACGGCGAGGAACTGGTTGGGGTCGCTGTCGATGGCGTCGAAGGCCGCGACATAGGCCGGATCGACGGGGTCGGAGAGAACCTCGCGGGTTTTTCCCAGCGCGTCATCCGCGAGCATCGCGACGATCCGGGGCAGGTCGTCCCGGCGCGCGCGTCGGAAAAGGAGTTCTGCCATCGCGTTCTGCCTTTCGACTGCCGGTGAGGCGGGCGGGGGGCGGTTATCGAAAGAGCATGGCTCCGCCGATGTGGACGGCCCTATCCAGTCGGCCCGGCCCCCTGGGGTGGGGGGCGCCGGGGTGAGCCCCCGGCGCCGGATGCGGTGCGGGCGTCAGGCCTTGCCCTTGTAGATCTCGACGAGCTTGGCCAGCATCTCCAGCGCCTCTTCGCGCGGGCGCTGGAAGCTGTTGCGCCCGATGATCGAGCCGTTGCCGCCGCCGTCGCGGATCGCGCGGGCGTCGTCGAAGACCGAATCCGCGCCCTTCTTGGCGCCGCCCGAAAAGACCACGATGCGCCGGCCGTTGAACGACGCCTGCATGCAATGGGCCACGCGCGCGGCCTGGGTCGCGACGTCGATCTTCTGCGCCTCGTAGACCTTTTTCGCCTCGCCCAGTTCCAGATGGTCCGTCGAGAGCTTGATCTTGATGACATGCGCGCCCAGAAGTGCTGCGATCTGCGCGGCATAGGCGGCGATGTCGATCGCCGTCTCGCCGTCCTTGCTGAGTGACTCGCCGCGCGGATAGGACCAGATCACGGTGGCCACGCCCTTGGCCGCGGCCTCTTCGCGCATCGCGCTGATCTCCTCGAACATGTCGAGGGCCATGTCGCTGCCCGGATAGATCGTGAAGCCGATGGCCGAGCAGCCCAGCCGCAGCGCGTCGTCGACGCCGGCGGTGATCGCCTGGTTCTTGCCGGCGGTGTCCGACATCAGCGAGTTGGCGGAGTTCACCTTCAGGATCGTCGGGATCTGACCGGCATAGGTATCGGCGCCGGCCTCGATCATGCCAAGGGGGGCGGCATAGGCGTTGAGCCCCGCGTCGATGGCCAGCTGGAAATGATAATGCGGATCGTAGGCGGCGGGATTGGCGGCGAAGCTGCGCGCGGGGCCATGTTCAAAGCCCTGATCGACGGGCAGAATGATCATCTTGCCGGTGCCGCCGAGCTTGCCGTGCATCAGCATCCGGCAGAGATTGGCCTTCACGCCCGGTGTTTCGCCCTCGTAATTCGAAAGGATCTTCTGAACGGTTCTGGTCGCGCGCATCGCGGGCTCCTCTGTTGGTATCCGGTTTTGGCATCCGGGCGCAGGATTACCGGGGGCAGCGGGGCGCGACAATGCCCAAGACCCCGGCGTTACCGCTGACGGGGCGGAAAAGTGGCGGTTTCACGGGGCTTCGCACCAAATCGCAACGAAAAGGGCGCGCGGTCCCTCCAGACCGCGCGCCCGCCCCTCCGATCCGGGGAATTGCCCGGCTCCCATTCGTCGATGGGGTGCCCGATCGGTTCTCTCGATCAGTTGCGGGCCTTGATCAGTTGCGGGCCTTGTCGACCATCTTGCCCTTGGCGATCCAGGGCATCATGCCGCGCAGCTTCTCGCCGACCTGCTCGATCTGGTGGGCGTCGTTCAGGCGCCGGGTGGCCTTGAAGCTGGGCTGGCCGACGGCGTTTTCCTGCATGAAGTCGCGCACGAACTTGCCGGTCTGGATGTCGCTGAGAACCTCTTTCATGCGGCGCTTGGTTTCCTCGCGCGGCAGGATGCGGGGGCCCGAGACGTATTCGCCGTATTCGGCGGTGTTCGAGATCGAGTAGTTCATGTTGGCGATGCCGCCTTCGTAGATCAGGTCGACGATCAGCTTCACCTCGTGCAGGCATTCGAAATAGGCCATCTCGGGCTCGTAGCCGGCCTCAACGAGGGTTTCGAAGCCCATGCGGATGAGCTCCACCAGACCGCCGCAGAGCACTGCCTGCTCGCCGAAGAGGTCGGTTTCGCATTCCTGGCGGAAGTCGGTTTCGATGATGCCCGAGCGGCCGCCGCCGATCGCCGCGCAGTAGCTGAGGCCCAGTTCCATCGCGCGGCCGGTGGCGTCCTGATGGACGGCGACGAGGCAGGGCACGCCGCCGCCCTTGACGTATTCACCGCGCACGGTGTGGCCGGGGCCCTTGGGGGCCATCATGATCACGTCGACGCCGGGCTTGGGTTCGATCAGGCCGAAATGGACGTTGAGGCCGTGGGCGAAGGCGATGGCGGCGCCTTCGCGCAGGTGGTCGTGGACATGGGCCTTGTAGGTGGCGGCCTGCAGCTCGTCCGGCATGGTGAACATGATCAGGTCGCACCAGGCGGCGGCTTCGGAAATGCCCATGACCTGCAGGCCCTCGGCCTCGGCCTTCTTCGCCGACGGCGAGCCTTCGCGCAGGGCGACGGCCACGTTGCGGGCGCCCGAATCGCGCAGGTTCAGCGCGTGGGCGTGGCCCTGCGAGCCGTAGCCGAGGATCGCTACCTTCTTGTCCTTGATCAGATTGATGTCGCAGTCGCGGTCGTAATAAACGCGCATGGGTCGCTCCTTGATGTGTCCGCATGGGAACATAGCGGCTGTCACCGCGCTGAAGTGTTCGAAAATTGACGAATCCTGCGTAAAAGTGGAAAATCGCGACACCGAATTGCCGGATGGTGAAAAGAATCATGAAAATCGACGCAGCGGATTTGCGCATCCTGCGCCACTTTCAGGGCGATCCGGCGATTTCGACGACGGATCTGGCCGAGCGGGCCGGGGTGACGCTGACGACATGCTGGCGGCGGCTGGAGCGGCTGCGCGCGGGCGGCGTGATCCGGGGCGTGCAGGCGGCGATCGACTGGCGCAAGCTGGGCTGGGAGGTCGAGGTCTCGTTGCGGTTCACGCTGGAGAAGACGAACCCGCGGGCGTTCGACGATTTCATCGCCGCCGCGCGCGAGGTGCCCGAGGTGATCGAGATCCAGACCTTTCTGGGGCGGGTCGATGTGCGGCTCAATGTCATTGCCCGCGACATGGCGCATTACCAGGAGATCTATCGCACCCGCATCCTGACCCTGCCGCATATCGCCGATATCGAGGCGCTGATGCATGTCGCCGTCATCAAGGACGAGGAGACGCTTCCGCTATGATCAAGCCGCATCCCCTGGACCGGGTGATCCTGCGCGGGCTGCAGGAAGACGCCACGCAGAGCGCGCGGGCGCTGGCCGCCGGGCGCCTGAACGCCGCCGCGATCCAGCGACGCATCCGGAAGCTGGAGGAGGCCGGCGCGATCCGCGCGCGCCGGGTGGTGCTGGACCGCGAGGCCCTGGGGTTCGGCGTGACGGTCTTTCTGGGCGTGAAGCTGGCGACGAAGGGGCGGGTGAGCCTGGAGGATTTCGAACGCGCGGTCGGCGCCATCCCCGAGGTGCAGACGGTGCAGCACGTCCTCGGCGTCTATGACTACCGGCTGCGGGTGGTCGCGCGCGACATCAGCGATTTCGAGCGCGTGCTGCGGCGGCGGATCATGACGCTGCCGGGGGTGGGGCAGGTGGATGCGAATGTGCTCTTGAGCGAGGAGCGGCGGCCGGGGCCGATCTGACCCGCCGGGCCGGCTGCGGTCAGCGCCCGCGGACCGGCCCACCCGCCCACCCCCGTTCCGCGGGCGCTGACCGCCCGAGGCGGCGGGTCAGTTCGGCGCCGGGGCGCGGGATGGCGCAGGCTGCGCGGCGGTGCACAAGTCCGGTGCGCGCATGGGGATAGGCGGGGCGGGCGCCAATGCCTATCTTGGCGGCAACTTCGGATCAGAGGAGGCGGATATGCCGCAAGTCTCATTGGGCCTCGATACCTTCGGCGATGTCAGCCTGGGCGCCGATGGCAAGCTGAAACCCATGGATCAGGTGCTGCGTGACGTCGTGGAGCAGGCGGTGCTGGCCGACGCGCTGGGCATCGATTTCATCGGCCTGGGCGAGCATCACCGCGACGATTTCGCCATCTCTGCCCCCGAGATCGTGCTGGCGGCCATTGCCGGGCGCACGCAGCGGATCAGGCTGGGCACGGCGGTGACGGTGCTGTCCACCGACGACCCGGTGCGGGTGTTCCAGCGCTTCTCGACGCTCAACGCGGTCTCGAACGGGCGGGCCGAGGCGATCCTGGGGCGCGGCTCCTTCACCGAAAGCTACGGGCTTTTCGGGCATGACACACGCGATTACGACGCGCTGTTCGAGGAACGGCTGGAGATCTTTGCGCGGCTCCTGCGCGAAGAGAAGGTGAGCTGGAAAGGCAAGACCCGGGCGCCCCTGAAGGAAGCGCGCGTCTATCCGCGGCTGGGCCAGCCGCTGACCACCTGGGTCGGCGTCGGCGGCAGCCCGGAATCGGTCATCCGTGTCGTGCGGCACGACCTGCAGCTGATGCTGGCGATCATCGGCGGCGACCCGCTGCGCTTCCAGCCCTTCGTCGACCTGTATCATCGCGCCGTGGCGCAGATGGAGCAGACCGCGCGGCCGATCGGTGTGCACAGCCCCGGCTTCGTGGCGCGGACCGACGAGGAGGCGCGCGAGGCGCTCTGGCCGCATTATCAGGCGATGTTCGGCCGGATCGGGCGCGAACGCGGCTGGCCGCCGGTCACGAAGGACCGCTTCATCGGCGAGGTGGCGCATGGCGCGCTCTTCGTCGGCTCGCCCGAGACGGTGGCGCGGAAGATCGCGCGGACGGTCAAGGGGCTGGGTCTGGCGCGGTTCGACCTGAAATACGCGACCGGACCGCAGCCGCACGGCGAGCTGATGGAGGGGATCCGCCTTTACGGCGAGCAGGTCATTCCGATGGTCCGCGACATGGTGGCCGAGCAGGAAGCCGCCTGAGAAGACGGGTCGGGGGGCTGTCCGCCCCCCGCCCGAATCTGAACACCTGAGAAGGGGGCAGGTCGGGATCAGTCCTGCGGCGGCCAGGTCTTGGCGACCATGGTCAGGACATCGTATTGCGCGACGACCTCGTCCTTCTGGTTGGTGACCTGGCAGTCCCAGCGCACTTCGCCGTAATCGGCGCCGGCGCGGGGGTTGATCTCCTTGCAGGTGAGCTGGACGCCGAGCGTGTCGCCGGGGTTCACGGGGGTCAGGAACCGCAGGTTGTCGACGCCGTAGTTGGCCAGAACCGGGCCAGGGTCCGGCTGAACGAAAAGGCCGGCGGCGAAGGAGACGATCAGGTAGCCATGCGCCACGCGCCCGTCGAAGAACGGATTGGCGCGGGCGGCCTCCTCATCCATATGGGCGTAGAAGGTGTCGCCGGTGAAATGGGCGAAATGCTCGATATCGTCGAGCGTGACCGCGCGCTTTTCGGTGAGGAGTTGGTCGCCGATGCGCAGCTCGGCCAGCGATTTGCGGAAGGGGTGGATGTCGGCGCGCGTGTCGGCGCCGGGCATCCAGCGGTCGGTGACGGCGGACAGCAGTCGCGGCGTGCCCTGCACGGCGGTGCGCTGCATGAAATGCTTGACGCCGCGGATGCCGCCCATCTCCTCGCCGCCGCCAGCGCGGCCGGGGCCGCCGTGGGTGAGCATGTAGAGCGGCGAGCCGTGGCCGGTAGAGGTTTTCGCGCTGGCGCGATTGCCGATCAGGACGCGGCCGTGGAAGGGCGCGATGCCGAGGACGGCGGTTTCGGCGACTTTCGGGTCGTCGGTGAAGACGGACGCCACGAGCGAGCCCTTGCCGCGATGGGTCAGCGCTATGGCCTCGTCGAGGTCGTCGTAGGGCATCAGGGTCGCGACGGGGCCGAAGGCCTCGACATCGTGCACCGCCGTGGCGTCGCCGGGCCGGTCCGAATAAAGGACGACGGGATTGAGGAACGCGCCGCGGTCGGCATCGCCGGTCAACGTGGTGACGCGGGCGGGATCGCCGATGACGATCTCGGCGTCGGCCTGCAGGTCGCGGATGCGGGCGCGAACCTCCTCGCGCTGATCAAGGCTGGCGAGCGCGCCCATGCGGGTCTTCTCGTCGCCCGGAAGGCCGGCGGGGAGTTTCGACAGCCGTGCCGAAAGGGCGACGCGCACGGCTTCGACCTGGGCGCGGGGCACGAAGGCCCGGCGGATGGCGGTGCATTTCTGGCCGGCCTTGACGGTCATTTCGGCCGCGACCTCGCGGATGAAGAGGTCGAATTCGGGCGTGCCGGGGGTGGCGTCGGGGCCGAGGATGCTGGAATTGAGGCTGTCGGCCTCCATCGTGAAGCGGGTGGAGTTGGCGACGATGGCGGGGTGGGTGCGGAGTTTCCGGCCGGTGCTGGCCGAGCCGGTGAAGGTGACGACGTCCTGCCCGGTGACATGGTCCAGAAGATCACCAACCGAGCCGCAAACGAGTTGCAGCGCCCCTTCGGGCAACAGGCCCGTGGCGATGATCCGGCGGACCATGAGTTCGGTGAGATAGGCGGTCTGGCTGGCCGGCTTCACGATCGCGGGCATCCCGGCGATGAGCGTCGGCGCAAGCTTTTCCAGCATTCCCCAGCAGGGGAAGTTGTAGGCGTTGATATGGATTGCGACGCCAGTGAGCGGGGTCAGGATGTGCTGGGCGGAAAAGCTGCCGTCGCGGGCCAGCGGCTCGACATCGCCTTCGGTCAGCACGCGCGTGTTCGGCAATTCGCGCCGGGCTTTTGACGCATAGCCCAGAAGCGTGCCGATGCCCCCCTCGATATCGACCCAGCCGTCCTTGGGCGTCGCGCCGGTGGCGAGCGAAAGGGCGTGGAAGTCGTCCTTCTGCGCCATCAGCTCCTGCCCGAGCGACTTGAGAATCAGCGCGCGGTCGTGGAAGGACATGGCGCGCAGCGCCGCCCCGGCCCGGCGCCCGTGATCGAGCGCGGCCGCCATGTCGAGGCCCGAGGCGTCGATGAGCGCCACGACCTCGCCCGTGGCGGCGTCACGCAGCTCGGCGCCGTCGCGCTGGCCGGCTTTCCATTCGCCACAGAGATAGCTTTTCAGGCGGATCGGGGTCTGGTCGGTCATCGGGCGGCCTTCAGTTCAGGTTCAGTTGCGACAGAAGCGCGCCGGTTTCGGCCCGCCAGTCGGCGAGCAGCGCCTCGTTCGGGCGGTGGCGCAGGCCGAAGCGCGCGAGGGTGGCGAAGCGCGAAGAGCCGGCGGGGCCGAAGCCCGCCTCCACCCGCGGTTTCCAGTAGGCAATCGAGGAACGCGCGGCGGCGCGGCCCGCATCGTCTTCAATCAGATGCGCAAGCCCTTCGCGGCCCAGTTCGAAATGGCGTGTCTCGCGCGGGGTGATGGCGCGGAAAACCTCGGCCAGGGGCTGGTAGGATGTTTTCGTGAATTCCTGAATTTGGATCACGGCGGCGGCGCCCTGAAGGACGTTCATCACCACCGCATCGATCCAGCCTTGCAGCGGGTAGTGAAAGACCGAAAGCCGCATGTCGCCGCCCTGGCGGGTCGCGCCGATGTCCGCGTCGCGGTCCAGCCGCAGCGCCCAGGGGTGCATCCCTTCGTAGCGGTCGGTATTGGCGCCGAATTCGGCCATGATCCGCAGCACGCGCTCGGCATGGTCGGCCTTTTCCAGCACGATCCGGGCCGCGGCGATCCGGCTCTTGATCCCCGGGGCATCGTTGATCGCATCGGCAAAACCCGCCGAGGCCGCCAGTTCGCTGTCCACGAAGGTCGCCATCAGGCGCAGAAGCTCGCCCCGGTAGCGCGGCGGCACGTTGCTGGGCGAGGTGAGTTTGCCGCCCTGCGCCAGATAATCCTCGAGTGTCATGTCCATGGCGGCCTCACTGGTCGTAGCTGACGGTGATGCGGTCGGAGAGCGGGTAGCACTGGCAGGTCAGTACATATCCCTGCTTGACCTCGTAATCCTCAAGCGCGTGGTTCACCAGCATCTCGACCTCGCCCTCCATCACCTTGGCGCGGCAGGTGGAGCAGACGCCGGCCTTGCAGGCATAAGGCGCGTCGAGATTGGCGCCGAGCGCGGCGTCGAGAAGGCTTTCGCCGGTCTTCGGCATCCGGAAGCTGCGGGTGGCGCCGTCGAGCGTGACGGTTGCCTCGCAGGCATCGGCGCTGTCGGCCTCGAGGCTTACGGCCTTCCTTTTGGCGCGGCCGGGCTGCCCGCTGGCGAAAAGTTCGAACTTGATCTGCTCGTCGGTCAGCCCGTGGTCGCGCAAGCTGGCGGCGATGGTCAGCATCATCGGTTCAGGGCCGCAGATGAACGCGGCATCGACCGATTTCGGATCGACCCAGTGGGTGAAGAGCGCCTGCATCTTCTCCGCATCGACCCGGCCGGTAAAGAGATCGATCTCCTGCCCCTCGGATTCCAGGACATGCAGGACCGAGAGGCGGCCGAGGTAGAGGTTCTTCAGATCCTCCAGCTCCTCGCGGAACATGATCGAGCTGATCTGGCGATTGGCATAGACCAGCGTGAAACGTGCCTCGGGCTCGCGTTGCAGAACGGTCTTCAGGATCGACAGGACCGGCGTGATGCCCGAGCCGCCGGCAAAGCCGAGGTAATGCCGCGCACGGGCCGGATCGAGCGCGAGGTGGAAGTTACCCATTGGCGGCATCGCCTCGAGCACGGTGCCGGGGGCGAGGCTCTCGTTTGCCCAGGTGCTGAAGGCGCCGCCGTCGACGCGCTTGATGCCGACCTTCAGGCAGCCTTCGTCAAGCCCCGCGCAGATCGAATAGGAACGGCGCAGCTCCTCGCCATCGAACTCGCGGCGGAAGGTCAGATACTGCCCCTGGATGAAGCCGAACTTCTCGGCATCCTCGGGCTTCGGGCGGAGCGTGACGACAACCGCGTCGCGCGTGTCCTTCTTCACGTCGATGACGTCGAGCGGGTGAAAACGGGCCATGCGTGCCTCAGATGCATTTGAAATAGTCGAAGGGTTCCAGGCAGTCGCGGCACTGATAGGCCGCCTTGCAGGGGGTCGATCCGAACTGGCTGACCAGCTGGGTGTCGGGCGAGCCGCAGCGGGGGCAGGGGACGGTGAGCGCCTCGCCGGTCAGGCGCCGGACACGGCCTGCGACGACGCCTGCGGCGCCGGTGCCCTCGATCGGGGGGGCGATGCCGTAGGCGCGCAACTTCTCCTTGGCCGCCTCGGCGATCCAGTCGGTGGACCAGGGGGGGGAAATCTGGCGCTTCAGCACGATCTTCTCGATGCCGCGCTCACGCAGCTTGCGCTCGATCTCGAGGTTGATGACGCTGGTCGCCGGGCAGCCCGAATAGGTCGGCGTGACGGTCACGACCAGCGTGTCGTCCTGCCATTCCACATCGCGGATGATCCCCAACTCGGTGATCGAGATCACCGGGATCTCGGGGTCGGGCACCTCGTCGAGCCAGCGCCAGACCGTTTCGGTGTCCGGCTGCATCGCCTTACCAATCCGCGCCGGGATAGGCGCGCTGAAGCCACTGCATGGTGGCCAGCAGATGGCCCAGGTGTTCGGTGTGGCGGCCCTGCTTGCCGCCCTTGTGGGCGAAATCGCCGTCGGGCCGGGTGAGCGTCGCCTCGGCCAAGATCTCGGCCACGGACGCGTCCCAGGCGGGGCGGAGACTGGCTGGGTCAGGCATGAGCCCTTCATGTGCAAGGCGCACGTCGACCTCATCGGCCAGAAACAGCTCGCCCGCGTAAGGCCAGAGCCGGTCGAGCGCGTCCTGCATCCGGGCGTGGCTTTCCTCGGTCCCGTCGCCGAGACGGATCACCAGGTCGGCGGAACGTTCAAGGTGATAGGCGACTTCCTTGCCCGCCTTGCGGGCGATGTCGGCGATGCGGTCGTCGGCCGATTCCTCCAGCGCCTTCAGCATCGGCTGGTGCCAGGCGTCGAACAGGAACTGGCGCATCAGCGTATGGCCGAAGTCGCGATTGGGCCGCTCGACCAGCAGCACGTTGTGGAAATGCCAGGCGTCGCGCAGGAAGGCGAGGTCGTCGGCGCTGCGCCCATGGCCCTCGATCTCTCCGGCGAGGCCGAGCCAGAGCTGGGTCTGCCCGATCAGGTCGAGGGCGATGTTGGCAAGCGCGATGTCCTCTTCCAGCACCGGCGCATGGCCGCACCATTCGCTGACCCGGTGGCCGAGGATCAGCGTGTTGTCGCCCAGCCGGGTAAGCCCGGTGAAGAGGTCGTGTTCGGGCGAGCCGGCCTCGAGCCTGACGCGCCGGCCCTTGCCGGCGGCCTTGGCGAGCGCCTCCGCGTCGGGGGTCATGATGTCGGGGAGTGACGGCATCACATATGTCCCACTTCGTCAGGAATGTCGTAGAAGGTCGGGTGGCGGTAGACCTTGGAATTCGACGGTTCGAACATCGGGCCCTTGTCGGAGGGGCTTGACGCGGTGATGTCGGCCGATTTCACCACCCAGATCGAGACGCCCTCGTTGCGGCGGGTATAGACATCGCGAGCGTTGTTCATCGCCATCTCGGCGTCGGGGGCGTGAAGCGAGCCGACGTGACGGTGGTTGAGCCCGTGCTGACCGCGGATGAAGACCTCCCAGAGGGGCCATTCGCTGGACATCGTCGCCTCCCTTATTCGGCCGCGACGCGCCGGGCGGCGCGCTTGCGGGCGTGTTCGGTCATCGCTTCGCGCACCCAGGCGCCGTCTTCCCAGGCTTGCTGCCGCGCCTCGATCCGGTCGCGGTTGCAGGGGCCGTTGCCCTTGAGCACGTCGTAGAATTCCGACCAGTCGGGTTCGGAAAAGTCGTAGCCGCCCTTCTCCTCGTTCCATTTCAACTCGGGGTCGGGGACGGTCAGGCCCAGATATTCGGCCTGCGGCACGGTCTGATCGACGAATTTCTGGCGCAGCTCGTCATTGGTATTGATCTTGATCTTCCAGGCCATGGACTGGGCGGAATGCACCGAGTCCTTGTCCGACGGGCCGAACATCATCAGCGAGGGGAACCAGAAGCGGTTCAGCGCATCCTGCGCCATCGCCTTCTGCTCGGGCGTGCCCTTGGCCATCTTCATCATGATGTCGTAGCCCTGCCGCTGGTGGAAGCTTTCTTCCTTGCAGATGCGGATCATGGCGCGCGAATAGGGACCGAAGCTGGTTCGCTGCAGCGGCACCTGGTTCATGATCGCCGCGCCGTCGACCAGCCAGCCCACGGCGCCAATATCGGCCCAGGTCAGCGTCGGATAGTTGAAGATCGACGAATACTTCATCCGCCCCGACAGGAGCATCTCGGTCATCTCGTCGCGCGAGACCCCGAGCGTCTCGGCCGCGCAGTAGAGATAGAGCCCATGCCCCGCCTCGTCCTGCACCTTGGCCAAAAGGATCGCCTTGCGCTCCAGCGTCGGGGCGCGGGTGATCCAGTTGCCCTCCGGCAGCTGGCCGACAATCTCGCTATGTGCGTGCTGGCCGATCTGGCGCACCAAAGTCTTGCGATAACCCTCGGGCATCCATTCCTTGGGTTCGATCTTCTCGCCCGCGTCGATTCGGGCCTGGAACGCCTCCAGCTTCGCCGGATCGTCGTTGGAGGCTTCGGATTTCACCATTTGTGCATACATGGTCGGCTCCTTCCGTCAGACCCGTTCGATGATCAGCGCGATGCCCTGGCCGACGCCGACGCACATCGTGCAAAGCGCGTAGCGACCGCCGGTGCGGTTGAGCTGCCACATCGCTGTGCCGACCAGGCGCGCGCCAGACATGCCCAGCGGATGACCCAGCGCGATTGCCCCGCCATTGGGATTCACGCGCGCATCGTCATCGGCAACACCCAGCTGCCGCAGCACCGCGATGCCCTGCGCGGCGAAAGCTTCGTTCAATTCTATCACATCCATCTGCTCGATGGAGAGTTTCGTGCGCGCCATCAGTTTCTTGACCGCCGGGACCGGGCCCACGCCCATGATCCGCGGCTCGACGCCCGCCGCCGCCATGCCGACAATCCGCGCGCGCGGCGTCAGGCCTTGGGCCTTCGCGGTCGATTCCGAGGCGACGATGAGCGCCGCGGCGCCGTCATTGACGCCCGAGGCATTGCCCGCCGTCACGCTGAGGTCGGGCGCGTTGATGCCGCGCAGCTTCGCCAGGGCCTCGGGCGTGGTGTCGGGGCGGGGGTGTTCGTCGGTATCGACGATCTTCGGGTCGCCCTTGCGCTGCGGGATGGTCACCGGCGCGATCTCGTCGGCGAAGCGGCCCGCGGCCTGCGCTTCGGCCCAGCGTTGCTGTGAACGCAGCGCGAAGGCATCCTGATCCTCGCGGCTGACGCCATAGTCGGCGGCGACATTGTCGGCGGGTTGCGGCATCGAATCGA
>CAZKSE010000027.1:0-24588 GCA_964555305.1 uncultured Rhodobacter sp.
ACTGCTCCACATGCAGTCGCCGCGCCGCCCGGCCAAAGTGCAACTCCTCGGCCACCGCGATGAAACAGCGAAGATGGCGTAAGTTCATGTATTTCCCCCAGAAGATGGAGTCCATTCCTCTGACCGTAGGGAACCGCATGAGTGCTTCCCGGTGACGATACCGGTCACAGAGGCTTACCAGTCGCCGCCATCCGGCTTTCTGCCGCCGGCACAAGGCGCCGAGTGTCCAAACAAGGCCGGGTTATTCCATCGGTGTTGCCTTATCAGGCAAAACCATCGACAATCAATAATAAATCTCATTAGCATCTGAGTCTAAATAGAGTCAAGCCGATCAAGCTCGAGGTGGCGAACCTGTTCCCCCACGGCAGCGTGTTCTGGAACGACGAACGCATGAGCGACGAGCAGATCGCGCAGCGGCTGCAGGCCTCCGCGTCGTGCCGGCCGCAGCCCGAGGACTTCATCCGCGGCGACCGCCGGGTGGGCCCACCAGCGCGTCGCCCAGGTGACGGCGGCTGCGCAGAAGTCCGGGGCGTTGGAACTGGGCTTCGTGACCGATCCGGGCGACGACCGGGGTGAGTCGAAAGACACCCCCATGAAACTGCGTCGGCACGCGCGCCCTGACGCCGGCGCGTCGTCGTCGGCTGCACCGCTCGTGGATTTCAGCACGCGTGAGCACCTGCACGCCGCACCCAACGGTGACCCGAGGACCGCCTGTGCCACGTCGCCGGTCTGCCCGCCTTGGCACGGCAGCAGCAGGCACTGACCATCAGCATTCAATGCCCGGGCTGTGCGCCGGCCTGCTCCGCGGGTGTCGGCGACGGGCCTGTTCCGAACGGGTATGAGGCTTTGAAGAGATACCATCGAAGGATGTTGAGCACGGTCATCCTCAACGATGTAAAACAGCGTGTTTTTGGTCATTTTGGGTGATGTTCGAGGCCTGAAGTCCCTCATCTTCGATGACCAAAAGTTTTTCTGAAATATCAGCGCGTTATCGACTCCGTTCGGGCACGGTTTGTGCTTTACGTACTGGCGCGCGCTGCGTGCAGAGTCAGCCCTACTGCCTGGCGACAACTCGCCCGGAACGTAGGCGTTGTCAAGGCTGCGGGCGTAGCCCGCACCCGAAGGGCATGGCCTTGAAAACGCCGGAGTGCAGGGCACCCTCGCGTTCAAGCAGAAGGGCGGATCGGCGTTCATGCGGCAGTTCACCATCGCGGAGGGTGACCATCACAACATCAAATCCGGTGATCACACTCAGGATGTCGATTTCAGGAGACGACTGCACCAATTGATGGGGCGTAACACCAAGTGGGCAGGCGGCTCTTGACTTTTGCGGCGGCACGGACTCCCTTTCCAACCCGACGTGCGAATTGGTGCTATATGCAATCCCGGTGACCGTCTGCTTGCATCGTGTTGCCCGTGTCCAGCGCGAGAAACGTATAGCCAGTTCGGTCAATCCGCTTACGAATCGAGTTCATCTGTCCGCTTGACGGTATGCTCGGTGCCATTGGTTCCATGCGCCCATCCAAATATCATTTTTCGGCATTGCGTGCCGGAGTGCCTCCATGCACACCATGCACGTGCCCGCCCTCGTTAGTCGCTCCGTGGAGCGGGAGCTGTGACAGTTTGTTCAGAATGCCGCAGTGGGCCACGTCCCGCGCCTCGTGACACCTTTCACGCAAGCTCCTGAGCTGCCGCTCCAGCACGCGAAGTTCGCGGATCCGGGCGGCGACGTGACCGATGTGCGCGTCGAGCAGCGTATTCACGTCTCCACAATTCTCGGCGGGCGCGTCCTTGAAGCGCAGCAAGATGCGAACCTCGTCCAATGCCATGTCCAGCGATCGGCAATGGCGGATGAACGACAAGCGCTCCAAGTGACTCTCGTCGTAAATGCGGAAGTTTCCTTCAGTACGTGGAGGGGCAGCCAGCAACCCCTCGCGCTCGTAGTAGCGGATGGTCTCCACCGGGGTGCCTGTGACTCTTGCCAGCTCACCGATTTTCATCTTGCTTGCCCTCCAGGCCGGGACAACGATCGTGCCCGCATTTTAGGTGCTTGACTCTGTAGTGACTACAGATTGTTAAATGATGTTAGGTCCAGACAAGAGAATCGAGCATGAGTAAATGCAGTGTTGGCAGTTGCGGGTGTTCCGCCGTGCCCCAGCCGTCCGGTGAGTCCTCCCCCGACGCCCTCCACGCGAAGCTATACCGCATCGACAGCGCGGACTGCCCCACCGATGCCGCGCTGATCCGCAACAATCTGGAGCCCCTCGACGGCGTGACGGGACTCGACCCCGTTCAGACCGGGCGTACGTTGGAAGTGAGCGATCGCCCCCACTCGCCGGCCTCGGTCGATGCGGTCTTGCCAGCCGCCGGCGGGTCGGCACAACGCATCGATGTGACCGGCGCCCCGCTGCGCACCACGCTCACGATCGCCGGCATGGACTGTCCGACCGAGGAGGCGTTGATCCGGAACGCGCTCGCCGGCATGCCCGGAGTGGCGGCGCTGGACTTCAACCTGATGCAGCGTCGCCTGAGCGTGACGCATCGTCCGGGGGCGTTGGACGCGGTCCTCGGCGCCCTGAGTGCCATTGGTCTCGAAGCGAAGGTCGAAACGGGGGATACGGAGAACGCTGTACCGCCGACCAAACCCGCACCGAAGACCCACTGGTGGCCGATGGCGCTGGCCGGAATCACTGCGACGCTGGCCGAGGGTGTGTATTGGCTCAACGGCGGCGACCACTGGACCGTCCTGGCGCTCGCGCTGGTGTCGATTCTCAGTGGCGGTCTGGCGACCTACAAGAAAGGCTGGATCGCGCTCAGGCATCGCAATCTCAACATCAACGCGCTCATGTCGATTGCTGTGACGGGCGCGATGCTCATCGGACACTGGCCGGAAGCGGCCATGGTGATGTTCCTCTTCACGCTGGCCGAGATGATCGAAGCGAAATCGCTCGATCGGGCCCGCAACGCGATTCGCGGCCTGCTGGAACTCGCGCCCGACACTGCGACCGTCCGTCAGGGCGATGGAAGCTGGGTAACCATGCCCGCCAAGGCGGTGCCTTTGAACGCAGTGGTGCGCGTGCGCCCTGGTGAGCGGATTGCGCTCGACGGCGTGGTGATCAACGGGCGTTCAACGGTGAATCAGGCGCCCATCACCGGCGAGAGCCTGCCGGTCGATAAGGCCGAAGGCGACAACGTGTTCGCCGGAACGATCAATGAAGCGGGATCGCTGGAATATCGCGTGACAGCGGAGGCGAGCCATTCCACCCTGGCCCGCATCATCCACGCGGTCGAATCGGCCCAGGGCAGCCGCGCGCCCACCCAGCGCTTCGTCGACCAGTTCGCCCGGATCTACACGCCCGTCGTGTTCGCCGTCGCGCTGCTGGTGGCCATCGTGCCACCGCTAGCTTTCGACGGCGCGTGGATGGACTGGATCTACAAGGCGCTGGTGCTGCTGGTGATTGCCTGTCCGTGTGCCTTGGTGATCTCGACGCCGGTCACGATCGTCAGCGGTCTCGCCGCGGCCGCCCGCAAGGGCATTCTGGTGAAAGGCGGGGTGTATCTCGAAGAGGGGCGCAAGCTCGCCACGCTGGCGCTCGACAAGACCGGCACGATTACGCACGGCAAGCCCGCCCAGACGGACTTCATGGTGCTGAGCGGCGACGCGAACGAGGCCCATATCCTGGCGGGAAGTCTCGCCGCACGCTCGGATCATCCGGTCTCGCTGGCGATCGCCCGTGCCGCGGTTGAAATGGGATGGGTGTTGCGCGAGGTCGCCGATTTCGCCGCCATTCCGGGCCGCGGCGTGCGTGGCGGCATTGATGGTCATGTCTATCAACTTGGCAACCATCGACTGGTCGAGGAACTCGGACTGTGCTCGCCCGAGATCGAAAAGACGCTGGACGTACTCGAGCGCCAGGGCAAGACGGCGGTGTTGTTGGCGGACCAGACCGGAGTGCTGGCGATCTTCGCAGTCGCCGACACGCTGCGCGAGACGAGCCGTCAGGCGATCGCCGATCTGCATTCCCTGGGCGTCAAGACGCTGATGCTCACCGGCGATAACGTCCATACCGCCGAAGCGATCGCGAGCGCTGTGGGTATCGACGAGGCGAGGGGCAACCTGCTGCCCGAAGACAAACTCAGCACTGTCGAATCGTTGCTGACGCACCGGAAGGGTGGCAAGGTCGGCATGGTCGGTGACGGCATCAACGATGCCCCTGCGTTGGCCCGTGCGGACATCGGATTCGCGATGGGGGCGGCCGGTACGGACACGGCTATCGAGACGGCCGACGTGGCGCTGATGGACGACGACCTGCGCAAGATCCCTACCTTCGTGCGCTTGTCGCGCGCCACTGCTGCAGTGTTGACGCAGAACATCGTTCTCGCACTCGGCGTCAAGGCGGTGTTTCTCATGATGACCTTCACGGGGGACGCCACGATGTGGATGGCCGTATTCGCCGACATGGGCGCAAGTCTGTTGGTGGTGTTCAACGGCTTAAGGTTACTGCGTAAATGAGTGCCAGGAAGTATTACGGAAGGCTCGCCGCTGCCTTCGGCGGCCCGCGGTGGGGCTGGCTTGCCCTTGCCACGGGCATTGTCCTTGCCGATCAGGGTGCCAAGGCATGGATCACCAGCTGGTTGCCCTACGGTGCAAGCGCGGCGGCCGCACCGTTCGTCAATCTCGTGCATCTCTTGAACGAAGGCGCCGCGTTCAGTCTGTTCGCCGATGCCGGTGGTGAGCAACGCTACTTCCTAACGGTCGTGGCCCTTGTTGTCTCGGCTGGCTTGGTCTTTCTACTGCTGCGGGGGGAAGACACTGGGCGCACTGCGCTCGGCTACAGCTTGATCCTCGGGGGGGCCATGGGGAATGCGGTCGACCGGATATTGCGCGGTGCAGTGGTCGATTATCTCGACCTTTACGTGGGCAGCTTGCACTGGCCAGCGTTCAACCTCGCCGACTCGGCGATTGTGATGGGCGTCCTGCTTATCCTGCTGGGAAATAGCGGCGCCACACGTTCAGCAAGGTAAGTTCACTCGACCATTTTTCTACTCAGGGCCAGCGACTGGTCCAATATCGATGAGTCTGGAGCATGCGCGCGAAGCGCGCCGATTAACAGGAAAAAGGGACAATGAGAGCGCCCCTCACGCGGACGCGCAAAGGGAGGGGGCGGGCCTTGCCCAACTGCCTGTGTACCCGAGTACCGATTTTCGATTGCGTAACAATGAGGAGTACGAAATGCCGCGGCGATTCTTACAACTTGGGCGCGTGATGCTGGCCGCGCTCATCGTCCTCAGCGGATCGCGCGCTGCTGTTTCAGCCGACCAGCCGCTGCCACCCGACGAAGCGTTCCGGTTCAAGGCTTCCTTCCGGGGCGCGGATACAGTGTTGGTCGAGATTGTCCCAGCTGAGAACCATTATCTCTACAAGGACAAGCTCCGCTTTCATCTGAAAAACGCGAATGGAGTGTCAATCAAGGAGTTGCGCCTGCCGCCGGGGGAAAAGAAAAATGATCCGTTCTTTGGCCTGATCGAAGTATACAAGGCGCCCGTCCGAGCCGTCATCGTTGTCAACCGTGCATCGAAAGCCACGGAGTTCACGCTATTCGCATCGTATCAGGGGTGTAACGAGAAAATCGGGCTGTGTTATCCGCCAATCGAGAAACTCGTCGACCTGAAATTCCCAAAGTAGGGGTTTGCCCATCACGCGGTGGCCAATCAGTGCGACGTTAATTGTCCCATGCAGACAGCCACCTTTCTGCGCTCACCCCAGCGAATGCCTGCGTGTGCTTATAGGTGCGGGACCCGTTGACTCTGTAGCAACTTCATAGTCTCTAATACGCCCCGCCCGGCGTCTATAGCCGCCTTTGGAGACGAACAGTGAAACATCGTTGCAGACGTTCAAGCCTTACGGCCGAGGCCATCGCAGTGGCATGCGAGAGATTGCGGCCGGATTTATTGACGGAGCGGAATTACGGGCGGTTAGAGACCTTGGACGCAATGAGCCCCGTATATAAGACGTCGCGGACGGTGAAGCAATGATTCCTGAACTCGGTCATTTCGCCCTCATTCTCGCGCTTGTGATCTCGCTAATGCAGGCTACAGTGCCGCTGGTTGGCGCACACCGCAACCGCCTTGCGCTGATGGCCGTGGCGCGGCCGGCTGCGCAGGGGCAGTTCCTGTTCCTCGCCATCTCCTTCGCCTGCCTTACCTGGGCGTTCGTGCAGAACGATTTCTCGGTGCAGTACGTGGCGATGCATTCGAATACGGCTACGCCGATGATCTATCGCATCACCGGCGTGTGGGGCAGCCACGAGGGCTCGCTTCTGCTGTGGGCGCTGACCCTGTCGTTGTGGACCGTCGCTGTGACCATCTTTAGCAGCAAGCTGCCGGAAGCGTTCATGGCGCGGGTCTTGAGCGTGCTGGGCTGGGTGAGCGTAGGTTTCCTTTCCTTTACCCTCATCACCTCGAACCCGTTCGACCGCCTGCTGCCGGCGGTGCCCGAGGGGCGCGACCTCAATCCGCTGCTGCAGGACCCGGGGATGATCATCCATCCGCCGCTCCTCTACATGGGCTACGTCGGCTTTTCGGTCGCCTTCGCCTTCGCCATCGCGGCGCTGCTGACCGGCCGCCTCGATGCCGCCTGGGCGCGCTGGTCGCGTCCTTGGACCACCGTTGCCTGGGTGTTCCTCACCGCTGGCATTGCGGTGGGCTCCGGCTGGGCCTACTATGAACTCGGCTGGGGCGGCTGGTGGTTCTGGGATCCGGTGGAGAACTCCTCCTTCATGCCGTGGCTGCTCGGCACCGCGCTGATGCATTCGTTGGCGGTGACCGAAAAGCGTGGCGCCTTCCGCAGCTGGACGGTGCTGTTGGCGATCGGAACCTTTACGCTGTCGCTGCTGGGTACCTTCCTGGTGCGCTCCGGGGTGCTGACCTCGGTGCATGCGTTCGCAACCGATCCGAAGCGCGGTCTTTTCATCCTCGCGCTTCTGGTGCTGGTGATCGGCATCTCGCTCACCCTTTATGCATGGCGGGCGCCGCGGCTTGCCGGCGGGGGCAGTTTCGCGTTCGTCTCGCGCGACACTTCGCTCTTGGGCAACAACGTTCTGTTGTCGGTGGTGTGCGCCTCGGTGCTGCTGGGTACGCTCTACCCGCTGTTCCTCGATGCGCTGAACCTGGGCAAGATCTCCGTCGGGCCACCGTATTTTGAGGCCGTGTTCGTGCCGCTGATGGCGCCGGTCGTGATCCTGATGATGATCGGTCCCTTCATCCGCTGGAAGACCGACGAGGGCTCGCGCGTCGCGCGCCAGGTCGTGCCGGGGCTCGTCGCGAGCGTGGTAGCTGGTGCGGCTGCCGCGTTCCTCATTGGCCACGCCACCTGGCGCACCGTGCTCGGGCTGTCGCTGGCGGCGTGGGTGGTCATCGGCAGCGTTCAAATCCTTGTGCGCCGGCTGGCTGATCGCCCGGGTACAGCTACGTCCGTCCGTCTGCGCGGGATTCCTCGTGCGTGGTGGGGGATGTGGATGTCACACCTTGGGATTGGCGTATTCATTGTCGGTGTGACGATGGTAGGCGGTCTTCAGCAGAGTGCCGACCTCAAGATGCATCCGGGGCAGCACGCATTACTTGCCGGCTACACCTTCACTTTGCGCGAGGTGGTCGATGCGACAGGGCCAAACTATGCGGCTGCGCGTGCCACCGTCGAACTGACCCGCGGCGCATCTCCCGTCGCCACACTGCGCCCGGAAAAGCGTCTCTATCACGCGCAGCAGATGCCAATGAGCGAAGTTTCAATTGACGTTGGTCCGTTCCGGGATGTGTATATATCACTCGGCGAGCGACTCGAGGACGGGGCTTGGATCGTCCATCTCTTCTACAAACCCTTCATCAGCTGGATCTGGCTCGGCTGCATTCTCATGGCAGTAGGGGGAGTCCTCGCCGCCAGTGATGGCCGCTATCGCCGCCTGGCCGAGAGAAATGCGTCGTCCGCCGCCGTCGGTCAGACAGCCTGAATCGCGTCATGAAAGCCAAGTTTCTCGTTCCCCTGGTGCTGTTCCTGGTGCTAGCCGGCTTTCTCGGGTTAGGCCTCACCCTGAACCCGCGTCTAGTCCCTTCGCCGCTCATCGACAAGCCGGCGCCCGAGTTTCGCCTGCCGCAACTTGAAAACCCTGACAGTTACGTCAGCCTTGCCGACATGCGCGGAAAGGTTTGGCTGCTTAACGTCTGGGCGTCCTGGTGTCCAGCGTGTCTGCAAGAGCACCCGGTGCTGCTCGACCTGGCGCGCCAACAGGTCGTGCCGATCGTTGGGCTTAACTACAAGGACGGCCGCGACGACGCCATCGGCTGGTTGCGTAAGCACGGAGATCCGTACACGACGTCGGTAATGGATGCGGATGGGCGTGTGGGTATCGACTATGGCGTCTATGGCGTGCCCGAAACCTTTCTCATCGACCAGGCCGGCATGATCCGTTACAAGCACATCGGCCCTGTGACGCCCGAGGCGGTGCGCGATCTGATCCTGCCCAAGATTGCGGAGTTGAAGCGTGCGGGTTGATCTGATGCATCGAGTGACGGTTTCTGCTGTGCCGGCGCTTTTTTTGTCCCTTGCCCTTCTGGTCGCTGCGGCGCCGGGCGTGCTCGCCCAAGCGCCGCAGCGCGGCGGAGCGGCGGAACTCCTCGCAGCCGACCCCGTGCTTGAGGAGAGGGTGACCGAGTTGTCGCACAAGCTTCGCTGCCTGGTGTGTCAGAACCAGTCCATCGCCGAATCGAATGCGCCGCTGGCGGTGGACCTGCGCAACCAGGTGCGTGAACAGCTCGCGGCTGGGAAAAACGAAGATCAGGTGATCGATTACCTGGTGGCTCGCTACGGCGATTTCGTTCTTTATCTTCCTCCCGTAAACGGCATCACCCTGCTGCTATGGGTAGGCCCCGGCCTGCTGCTGTTCAGCGGTGCCGGCTGGCTCGCGCTGCGCCTGCGCAGGCGCGCCGACGAGCCTGCAGCCGCCGCGCTCAACAACGACCAACGCAACCGCGCCCGCGCTTTGCTCGACGGCGCACCATTGCCTCCCGAGGAGCCCCGCTCGTGACTGTCTTCCTGATTCTGGCTGCCGCGCTGGTCGCTGGTGCCCTGCTGCTCGTCCTGCCGCCTATGCTCGGGGCAGGTCGTATCCATGCGCATGCGCAACAAGCGCAACGCCAGGCCGAAACCGTACTGGTAGTGTTGCGTGAACAACTCGTCGAGATCGAGAACGCATTCGCCGCGGGTGATATCGACGAAGCCGAATACAACCGGGCACGCAGCGAGCTGGAGCAGCGTGCGCTTGAGGAGGGCGAGGCTGCGGAAGCGCATACGGACCTACGTCCATCGCGGGTTTGGGCGCTGCTATCGGCACTTGCCGTGCCAGTGCTGGCGACCGGTATCTACCTGACACTCGGGGAGCCGAACGGACTGGATCCGGTTCAGACTGCTGCGCCGGAAGGCGGTCACGAGATCACGCCCGCGCAGATCGCGCAAATGGTTTCGCAGCTCGCGATCCGGCTGGAGCGTGAACCGAACAACCCCGAGGGCTGGGTGATGCTCGCGCGGTCCTACGCGATGATGCAGGACTTCCAGACGGCCACGGCGACCTATCAGAAGATCGGCCATAACATGCCTGAGCATCCGGACGTGTTCGCCGAGTGGGGTGACCTGATCGCAGGGGCTCAGGGCCGCAAGGTGTCGGGCGAGGCCGAGCGGCTTGTGAAGGGGGCGCTGGCGCTCGATCCGAACCACATGAAGGCGCTGGCGCTTGCTGGCACTGCTGCTTTCCAGCAACAGGATTTCGTCAAGGCGTCCGCTTACTGGGAGCAGGTCCTCGCGCAGGTGCCACCGACCGAGGAGTTCGCCCGTTCGATCCGGGCGAGCATCAACGAGGCGCGGGCCAAGGGCGGTATGCCTCCGCTTGACCAAGAGGCCTCGCCGCAGGCCGGCGCGGGCAAAGAGGCCGCCCCGGCGCTCCCCTAACTGGACTCACCGTCAAGGGACGCGTCACTCTGGCGCCCGAGATTGCCTCGCGCGCTGCTGTGGACGATGCCGTCTTTGTTTTCGGGCGTCCGGCGCAGGGCGGGATGCCGCTCGCGGCGTTGCGCTACCGCGTGGCGGATCTTCCCGCGGAATTCAGCTTCGAGAAAGCGGAACGGATGTCGGACGGGCCAGTGCCCGATCGGGTTTCGATTGGTGCTCGCGTCTCCAAGCTAAGCGAGGCTGCGCCCCGATCGGGCGACCTGGAAGGCCGCACTGTCGCTGTGGCGCCCAACGCCACAGCGGTTGCGGTCGTGATTGACCGGATACGCGAGTAATCCTGTTCTCATCGCTGGCATCCTGATCTCACTCGCCGACGATGAAAACTTCCTCCGATGGGTTTTACGCTCGATCGACCTTGCCTCTTCAATCAGGGTAGATCTGTCTTGGGGCACCCTTTGGGGGTATGCACTGACAGCGCGCATACCGCGCTACCAGGCTGATCGAGATATCAGGCCGACGTTTACTTGCGCGGCACTCTCGCCACTGCTTTTACACCGAGTCACCAATCAATGGCTACAACCGAAATCAACTCGACGAGCACTGAAACCACAACAGGTTGGACGATCATTTTCGTCGCGTGGCTAATCGCGAGTGCATCGACGCTTGGAGCCTTGTTTTTCGGTGAAATCATGAAGCTTCCGACTTGCTCGCTGTGCTGGTACCAACGCATTTTCATGTTTCCGCTCGCACTGATTCTTCCGATGGGGCTGTTTCCGTTCGACTTGAAAGTTATTCGCTATTCCCTGCCGCTGGCCGTCATTGGCGGATTGGTCGCGGTGTTCCATCAACTTCTCGTCGCCGGTGTGATCCCTGAGGATGTCCGTCCCTGCGCGCAGGGTGTCCCGTGCTCGCAGACGGTCATCGAATGGTTCGGCTTCCTGACGATCCCGCTGCTGTCGGTCATCGCCTTCTCGATCATCATCACTTTGCTAATCTGGGCCTATCTTCGGAGTTCTAAATGAAGCAAAAGACCGTGTTTCTTGGCGCCGTCGTACTACTGCTGCTTGTGTTCGCCGTCGCAACGATGAACCACAAGGCTGAAACGGCCGAGCAAACGGAGCAAGTGGTCGATCGCAATCGAGACCGCCTGATTCGGATGCATTCGCCGACGCTTGGCAACATGCAGGCGAAGGTCGTCATCGTTGAATTTCTCGATCCCGCGTGCGAAACCTGTCGTAGTTTCTATCCGTTGGTGAAGCAAATGATGGCGGCGAACCCGAACGACATTCGCCTTGTCCTGCGTTACGCGCCGTTCCATGAGGGATCGGAAGACGTTGTTGCCGTGCTCGAGGCTGCGCGCAAGCAGGGCAAACTCTGGCCGGCACTCGAGGCACTGCTCGCGTCGCAGGCAGAGTGGGCACCCCATCATACGGCGCAGGTGGATCTCGTTTGGAAGCATCTCGAAGGGTTGGGGCTCGATCTTGCGCGAATGCGCGCGGATATGGCCGCGCCAGAAATCGCACGCGTCATCGAGCAGGATCTTGCTGACGCGCAGGCGCTTAACGTCACGAAGACACCTGAGTTCTTCGTGAATGGGCAGCCGTTGCCGCGCTTTGGATACGAACCGCTCAAGCAGTTGGTAAACAGTGCGCTGACGGAAGCCTCACGAACCCGGCAAGACGGACGATGAGGCGGGCTTGGAAAGCCTCCTGCATCAGATCTGGAATGATTACGCAAGAAAGCTTCGAAGTTTGGCTTCGTGCCGATACCGGGCATGGCAAATGGGCTCCGCGTGTTGCGGCGATCGGAGCGAAGACGTGCGAAGGTGTTCTTTCTGTCGACGAGGAGGATGCGAAATGAAAAAGACGATCTTGATTGCAGCCATAATGGCCGCCGTGCTTCCGGCCGCGCCGGGCATGGCGCAGCCGACAGCGGCCCCGCCCGCGAAAGACGCTCAAATGCAGCAGCAGGCGCCTGAAGTCGCCGAGTTCGACAAGCAGATGGCGCTGATGCAGCAGACCATGCAGCGGATGCAGGAGCAGATGGAGAAGATCCGCCAGACCCAGGATCCGCAGGAGCGACAGAAGCTGCTTCAGGAGCACTGGGAAACGATGCGAAACGGCATGGGAACAATGCACGGCATGTGGGGACCGGGCATGATGGGGTGCTGTGCGGGCGGCCCGATGATGGGCGGCGCAATGAGGGACGGTCAGATGATGGGATGGCGCGGGATGGGGGGCTACTATTCGAAGCTCACCCCGGATCAGATGAAGCAGCGCCAATACATGATGGATCGGTACATGGGCATGCAGCAGCAGATGATGGACCACATGATGCAGCATCAGAACTACATGTGGATGCAGCCGCCTCGGTGAGGATGCGAGAGTGGCGGGAAGTCTGCCGGCCGCGTCTTCAACCCGATCGTTTCCGGCCGGGCCTATTTCCCCGGAGCCGACGAACTCTGCTGGGGCCGACGCGCGTGGTCTCAACATCCGCAGCAGACAACTTGACGTTGGCTGTAGTCGAACCGCGTGACAGACAGCCCAACGATCGCAGGCTCGGCGAAGAGAGCACTAGGCAGCATACTCCCGGGAAGTTGCGCGGCTGAAGTGTGCCGCGATCAGGAGCACATTGATGACCGAAAAGACGACCACCCACAGCAGCGGAACCGCAACGAAACCCATCCACATGATCTGCGTCTCGCTACACGGCATGCTCGGCGAGCAAGAAGCCGCCTCGACCGGCGTCGTTACTGAGGTCTGCAGCAGATGGATAACGGAGATGAGCCATCCGGCGCTCGCCAGAGGCAGTGCATAGAACACGACGTGCCGGTCGAAGAGGAACAGCCCCACCATGAGGACCGGAGTTAGCGGAAACATGAAGAGGCGCAGATACCAGCAAATGACGCAGGGCTCAATTCGTAGGTATTCACTCAGGTAAAGCGCGCCGATCATCGACAGGGCGGCGATCGACCAACCCACCAAAACCAGCATCCAGCTGATGCCGAAAAGGTCATCCGCCGATGGGCGCTCGTGGATGTTCATCGACTTGGATCTCGCAAGAGTAGAGCAGGTATCAGGGGCTGACTCGCGAGGTATCGGCGATGCCGCTCGGGCGGATGGACTCGTCCCCCGCGGGCGCCGCACACACCATCGGCGTAGCCACGATCCAACTCGCCCACGCTACCCGCCACGTGGGGACGGGTCAATGCCTTTCGCCCGAAACGGAAATACTGAAACCGACGGTTGTTGTGCCACCGGTGGAGCGGACAAACGGGGTGCCTCCATGCATGCGCGCGATTGCTGCCACGATCGCCAGTCCGAGTCCGTGATTGGTGTCCCCATGTTCGCGTGCCCGGTCCACCCGATAGAAGCGGTCGAAGAGCCGGGGCAAATGTTCCGCAGGGATCACCGGCCCGTCATTGCGGACGGACAAGCGGATGCTGCCGAAAGCGTCCGGCTCGATGTCGACGTTGATCACCGACCCGCGCTCCGCGAACCGCGTCGCATTGGCGAGAAGGTTTGACAGGGCCCGCCGCAACAACGCCGCATCGAAGGCCCCTCCGCTGTCGCCGCGCACGCGCACACTCACGTCCGCCTCCTGCAGTGCCGCATCGTGGAATTCGACCACCTCGGTCGCAAGGGCGGCGAGGCTGCCGACAGGGCTTCGGCGCGCCCGCTCGCCACGATCAGCCTTCGACAGGAACAGCATGTCATTGATGAGTCCCGCCAAGCGGTGCAGGTCCTCCAGGTTCGATCCCAGCACGTCCCGCAACTCGGGAATGCCGCGTTCGCGGCTCAGGGCGAGTTCGGTCTCGCCGATCAGTGTCGCCAGCGGCGTGCGCAGTTCGTGGGCGACGTCCGCATTGAAGCCTTCCAGTTGCCGGTATGCGTTGTCCAGCCGTACGAGCAGTGCGTTGAACTGCGCGACCAGCGGCTGCAGCTCCTTTGCCTGCGCGGAACCATCCAGCGGCTGTCCGACGTTTTCCGGGCTGAGTGCGGCGGCTTGTCGAGCCAGGTCGCGAACAGGCAACAGCGCACGTCGCACGAGCCACGCCCCCCCGGCGGAGACGAGCACGGCGCCGGCCAACGCACTCGCGAGCAGCGTCCACGCTAGCTTTCTCAGCAATTCGGCATCGGAACTGCTGTCGAGCGCCAACTCGGCACGCAGCACGGTTGTGCCCGACCACGGCGAAGGGATCTCGAATTCAATCCGACGCAGGTTCGCGGGGGGCTCGGAGGCCGGTGGTGTCATGTAGAGGAGCGTCTCGGCGTCCCCGGTCAGACGCAGTTTGAGGTCGGCATGGCCGATGAAGAAATCGTCGAGCTTGTGACGCAGGCTCGGCAGATCCTCCGGTGTCGCGATCTCGCGGACAAGGTGGCGGATCACTTCCTGCTTGTGCCGCAGCTCCTCGGCCTGCTTCGCCGAGAAGTTGAGGCTGGTGGCCACATACACGACGACGCAGACGAATCCGAGCCCGATGAAGGTCTGCACAGCGAGCCACCACGACAGCCAGCGGCCCAGCGAACGCGGATTGCGCATCCTCAGGGTTCCCGGTCTTCCAGCACGTAGCCCATGCCGCGCACGGTATGCAGCAACTTCTTCGCGAAGGGGTCATCGAGCTTGCTGCGCAAGCGGCGCACCGCAACCTCCACAACATTCGTATTGCTGTCGAAGTTCATGTCCCACACCTGTTCGGCCAGCGCGGTGCGCGACAGCACCTGCCCGTGTCGGCGCAACAGCAAGGTCAGCAGTGTGAATTCCTTGGCCGTCAGATCGAGCCGCTGACCGGCGCGCGACGCCTTGCGCCGCACCAGATCGAGTTCGAGGTCGGCCAGCCTGAGGACCGTGAGATCCTGACCGGCTATCGGAATGGCACCGCGCCGCAACAGCGCCTGTACGCGTGCGAGCAGTTCGGACAGGGCGAAAGGTTTTACCAGATAGTCGTCCGCACCCGCCTGCAGACCCTTCACGCGATCCTCCACCTTGTCCCGCGCGGTGAGCATCAGCACGGGCACGTGCTTGTCGCGTCGCAGTTCGCGCAGGACGGCGAAGCCGTCCAGCCCCGGCAGCATGACATCGAGCAGGACGAGGTCGTAATGCCCTTCAATAGCGAGGTAGCGCCCCTCGGTGCCGCTGCGCGCGACGTCGACGACGTAGCTGCTCTCGGTCAGCGCCTTGCGCAAGTATTCGGCGAGCTTCGGCTCGTCTTCGACGACCAGGATCTTCATGCGCCGATTATCGCGGAGGGGGTGGCGCGTCGACATTACGAATTCGTAATCGGGCTGTTCGCGATTCGACGTGGACGGTTTTCTACAGTACGCCCCGTACCCGGCACATGGCGTATGCAGCGGCCACCGCCGGGACGCATGTCCCGTGTCAACGATAGGAGCCTCACCATGTCAATAATCCGAACCGCCACCGTCCTCCCTATCCTCGCTGTCCTGATCGTGCCGAGCGTCGCTCAAGCGAACTCGGAATGGCATTTCACCGGCGGCGAGGCGGGTTACACCTCTTTCCCCGATCATGTGACGAGCACCAAAACGCGTGCTGAAGTGTTGCGTGAGCTCGAGCAGGCCAAGGCGGACGGAAGCTATTTCTACCTGCAGCGCGGGGTGCCCGTTCCATCACGCGATACCGGCCCGGGTAAAACGCGCGAGCAAGTGCTCAAGGAGCTGGCGAACATATCGCCCGAGGAACGGGCGCGCATGGACGAACTCTACTTCGGGCAATGATCGCGGCGGCGTGAACGCGGAGCCCCTGGTCGCTCGGGGCGGGCGGTCATGCGTCGCAACGATGACGGCCAACAAGATGTTGGCAACGCTATTTTTTTTTCCGTTCGTACCGCTACAATCCGTCCCCATGCGCCGCTGGTTCGCGATTCTCTTCCTGCTGTTTCTGCCAATCCAACTCAGTTGGGCGGCAGTGAGTGCGTATTGCGAGCATGAAGCGGGTGCTGCGGCGGACCATCTCGGCCACCACGAGCATAAGCATCAGGGCGAGGTCGACGACGAGTCCTGGCCCAAGGCCGGCGGAATCGATGTCGACTGCAGTTTCTGCCATGCGGCCAGTTGCACCGCGTTGCCGAGCGGCACGGGATTGCCGGCCCTCGACCTCGTGATTGCGACAACTCATGGGGACGCCCAAGTGTGGCCCCTTGCCGGGCATTTCTCGGAACCAGAGCGCCCCAAGTGGCGACACCCTGCCTGATCGGCAGGGCGGTCGCATCCATTCTCTTTCCGGCAGTTTCACCGTTCTGAACGGCATTGCCGCGCGTCCATTGCGATCGAGCTGATCGCGCCTTGCCGATTTTCCGTGTCTCGTCATCAACGGAGAATTGGATGTTTCGAAGAATTCGCATCAACTGGCTGCCGGGGCTGCTGCTCGGACTCGCGGCCAGCGGGGCGTGGGCGCAAGCCGCGTCCCCTGCATCGCCTGTCGTAACCACGCTCAGGCAGGCGTTCGACGCCGCATGGGCGCGTCAACCCGAGGCGCAGTCGCTCGACATGCGTCAGGCGGCGGCGCTGGCGCGACGCGAGAGCGCCGACAGCTGGTCGGCCGAACCGCCGGCGTTCGAGCTGTCGGGCAAGACCGACCAGCTCAACCGCAACGACGGCAGCCGCGAATACGAGATCGGCCTCGCGGTGCCGCTGTGGTTGCCCGGCGAACGCGCATCGACCGCGGCTCTCGCCGATGCCGAAGTGCGCGCGAGTACGAGCCGCACGCTCGCGGCACAACTGCGCACGGCTGCCGCGGTGCGGGCCGCGTACTGGGATTGGCAGCGCGCGCGCATCGACATCCTGGTCGCACGCGAGCGGCTTGCCAGCGCCCGCGAACTCGCCGCGGATGTGTCGAAACGGGTTCGGGCCGGCGATCTCGCACGCGCCGACCAGCATCAGGCGGACGGAGCGCTCGCGACCGCCGAAGCGTCGCTGGCCGAAGCCAACGGCGCGCTCGCGGGTGCGGAACAGCAGTTGCGCGCCCTGACAGGCATGACGCCTGCGCTTGCCGCGGAAGGACTTTCCGTGGCCGAAGCCGAACCCGCCCCCGCCGGCCCCCCTGTCGCCCTGGAGGCGGGGCATCCGGCCATCGCGGAACTGCGCGATCGGGCGGAGCTTGCACAACGCAGCATGACCCTCGCTGGGATTCAGGGGCGAGCCAATCCCGAGCTGAACCTGGCGACGACGCGTGAGCGCGGCGCATCCGGCGAATCCTGGCAACAGACGGTGACGATTGGCGTACGCATTCCCTTCGGATCCGACACCCGCAACCGCGCCCGTGTTGCCAGCGCCAGCGCCGAGGCGATCGAAGCCGAAACCCAGCTGAGGCTGGAACGCGAACGCCTGACGGCCGAAGTGGATACGGCGCGCGTCCGCGTCGAATCGGCGCGCAACTTGGTCGCCTCTGCCGAACAGCGCGCGCAGTTGGCCCGCGAGTCGCGCGGCTTCTTCCAGAAGGCGTTCCGTCTCGGTGAAACCGATCTACCGACCCGCCTGCGCATCGAATTCGAAGCCGCCGAAGCCGAGCGTCAGGTGGCGCGTACCCGCATCGAACTGGCCGCAGCCGTGTCCGCGCTGCGGCAGGCCATGGGCCTTCTTCCCGAATGAACACCAGGAACCCGAACATGAAAGCTTCCCTTACCTTAGCGGCGTGGAGCCTTGCCGCCGTCCTTGCGGGCGTCACGCCCCAGGCCCTGGCCGGCGAAGGCCACGACCACGGCGACGCCCCGGCACCCGTGGCCGGGCTGATGCTGCCGCGATTCACCGCCGTTTCGGAGCTTTTTGAGCTGGTCGGCGTGGTCGATGGCAAGCACATCACGCTCTATCTCGACCGCTTCGCCGACAACAGCCCGGTCAAGGACGCAACGCTGGAACTACAACTCGACGGCAAGGCGATCCCCCTCGAAACCCATGCCGACGGCGAGTTCGAAGCCACGTTGCAGGATGCACTCAACCCGGGCGTCGTGTCCGTGACGGCCACGGTCGTTGCCGGACAAGACGCGGACCTCCTTGCCGGCGAGCTGGATCTGCATGAAGAAGCCACCGAGGTGCACGACGAATCGGCCGGACCTGGCTTGAAACCTTACGCAGGATGGCTCGGCGCCGGCGTTCTCGTGCTCGGACTGGTCGGCTGGGCCGCGCTGCGCAAGGGAAACGCCCGCAACCGTTCGGCCGGAGGTGTCGCATGAAACCGGGAATCCTGTTGGTCATGCTGTGCCTCGTTACGGCAAGTGCATCGTGGAACGCATTCGCTGGCGACGGGCACGATCACGGCGACGAAGGCTCCGCGCCCGTCGGCGGCAATGGTCCGCGACGCTTGCCCGATGGCAGCGTATTCCTGCCCAAGCCGGCACAACGCCAGATCGGCGTGCGCACGCTGGTCACGGAAGCGGGCAACCTGCCCCGCACCGTGGCGCTCGCCGGCAAAGTGGTGATGGACCCCAATGCGGGCGGAAAAGTGCAGGCGCTGGTCGCCGGCCGCCTCGAAGCCGGGGCGCGTGGCTTGCCCGGAATCGGGCAGGAGGTGAAAAAGGGCGAGGTGCTCGCGTACGTCGTGCCGTCGGCGGGGCAGATCGAGCGCTCGAACCAGATGGCCCAGCTCGCAGAGTTGCGGGCCGCCAAAGTGCTCGCGGAAAAGCGCGTGGCGCGGCTCAAGGAGCTCGCCGATACGGTTCCGCGCAAGGAAATCGAAGCAGCGGAGAGCGAGCTCGCGAGTCTCGCTGCCCGCGTGACGGCTGTGGGTGCGGGGCTTAGCAATCGCGATGCACTCGTGGCGCCCGTCGCGGGGGTGATCGCGTCGAGCAACGCGGTCGCCGGGCAAGTCGTCGATGCCCGCGAACTGGTGTTCGAGATCGTCGATCCTAAGCGGCTGCGCGTCGAGGCGCTGGCCTACGATGCCGACACCGCCATCGATGTCGCCGGCGCGAGCCTCGCGGTCGGCGAGCAACGCGTGAGGCTCGACTTCCTCGGCGCGGCGCGCAGTCTGCGCGAGCAGGCGTTGCCGCTCGCTTTCGTTGCCGCGGGCGATTCCCTGGCGCGTTTCGCTGTCGGGCAACCGGTCGAGGTGTTCGTGCAGACGCGCAGCACGCTGCAGGGCGTGAGCGTCCCTGCTGCGTCGGTGCTGAAGAACCCGGCGAACCAGACCATCGTGTGGGTCAAGACGGCGCCGGAGCGCTTCGAGCCGCGCACCGTCACCACCGCCCCGCTCGACGGCGCGAACGTGGCCGTGACGTCGGGCCTCGCAGCCGGGGAGCGTGTCGCCACGAACGCGGCCACCCTGATCAACCAGATCCGCTGACGGGGAGCCCGACCGATGTTCAAGTGGCTACTCGACAATAGTCTCGGAAACCGGCTGCTGGTGATCATCGCCAGCCTGGTGCTAATGGCATACGGCGCATTCACGCTCACCCGCACGCCCGTGGACGTGTTCCCGGACCTCAACAAGCCGACGGTCACGATCATGACCGAATCCGGCGGCATGGCGGCGGAGGAAGTCGAACAGCTCATCACTTTCCCGCTCGAAACAACGATGAACGGGCTGCCCGGCGTCGAGTCGGTACGCTCCATCTCAAGCGCGGGGCTGTCCTTCATCTACGTCACCTTCGACTGGAGTACGGAGATCTTCCGGGCTCGGCAGATGGTGTCGGAACGCCTGTCCGCGATGGAGGAAGGCCTGCCCGAGGATGTGATTCCACGCATGGGGCCGATCAGCTCCGTGATGGGCGAGATCATGCAGATCGCGATCCCGATCGACACCGCGAGGATCTCGCCGATGCAGGTGCGCGAATACGCCGACTGGGTGCTGCGCCCCCGTCTCATGGCCATCCCCGGCATCGCGCAGGTCATCCCGATCGGCGGTGAAGTGCGGCAGTTCCAGGTGCAGCCCGATACGCGGCGCATGGCGGAGCTGGAGATCTCGCTGGAACAGCTGGAGGCGGCGATCCGCGGGTTCTCGTCGAACACCTCGGGTGGCTTCCTCGAACTCACCGGGCGCGAATACCTGATCCGCAACCTCGGACGCACCTCGAACCTGGAGGATCTGAAGAATCTCGCGATTACCGCGCGCGACGGTCAGCCGATCCTGCTGCGCCAGATCGCGACCGTGACCTTTGCCCCGGCGCTGCGACGCGGCGACGCGGGTTTCGAGGGCAAACCGGCAGTGATTCTCGGCATCCAGAAGCAGCCGACCGCGGACACGATCCACCTCACCCGCTCGATCGAGGCCGCGCTCGACGAGATGAAGAAATCGCTGCCAGCCGGCATGGAGGCGCCGCAGGTGACCTTCCGTCAGGCGAGCTTCATCGAGGCGTCGATCGGCACGCTGCAGGGCAAACTGATCGGTGCCTCGGTGTTCGTCGCGGCGATCCTGTTCTTCTTCCTCGGCACGCTGCGCCCGACGGTGATCGCGCTCACTGCGATCCCGGTGTCGATCTTCATGACGGCGCTGGTGTTCAAGTACTTCGGGTTGTCGATCAACACGATGACGCTCGGGGGGCTGGCGATTGCGATCGGCGGTCTGGTCGACGACGCGGTGGTGGGCGTCGAGAACGTGTTGCGCCGGCTGAAGGAGGATCGCGCGAAGCATCATGACCATCGCCTGCACCCGATCGAACTCGTGGCTCATGCAACGATGGAGGTGCGCTCGGCCATCCTCTACGCGACGATCATCATCGTGCTGGTGTTCCTGCCGTTGTTCGCGCTGCCCGGGATGGAGGGGCGGCTGTTCGTGCCGCTCGGCGTGGCATTCATCGTCTCGACGTTGGCGTCGCTGGTCGTGTCGGTGACGGTCACGCCGGTGCTGTCGTTCTATCTGCTGCCGCGCATGAAGTCCCTCGACCATGGCGACACGCGCGTACTTGCCTGGCTCAAGGCGCGCTATCGCAACGGTCTGCAGGCTGTCCTCGAGCGGCCCAGGGCTGCCGTGTTCGCCGGCACAGTCGCGGTGATCGTCGCGGCCGCCGCCGTGCCCTTCTTTCCGACCACGTTTCTGCCGCCCTTCAACGAAGGCACCCTGCTGATCGGCATGCGGCTCAACCCGGGGGTGACGCTCGCCGAGTCCACCGCGCTTGCACAACAGGCGGAGGTGCTGGTGAAACAGGTGCCCGAGGTCACGCACGTTGGTCGCCGCAGCGGACGTGCGGAACTCGATGAACATGCTGAAGGCGTGCATGTCAGCGAACTCGATGTCGGGCTCAAGCCGGCGTCAGAACTCACCCGTTCGATGGGGGAGATCGCCGCCGACATCCGCGCCCGGCTCGTTAACCTGCCCGCTGCGATCGCGATCGGCCAGCCGATCTCGCACCGCATCGACCACATGCTCTCGGGCGTGCGCTCGCAGATCGCGATCAAGATTTTCGGCGAGGATCTCGACACACTGCGCGGTCAGGCCGATGCGCTGCGGGCGCGGCTGGCCGGTATTCCCGGTCTCGCGGACCTGGAAATCGAGAAGCAGGTGCTCGCGCCGCAGATCAAGGTGCGCGTCGACTATGCGGCGGCGGCCCGCTATGGCGTGCCGGCACCGCAGATCCTGGCCGCGCTGCAGAACCTCGTCGAGGGCGAGAAAGTCACCCAGATCGTCGAAGGTGGAAGGCGTTTCGCGCTGGTCGTGCGCCTGCCCGAGTCGGCGCGTTCGGTCGAGGGGCTAGCGCAGATCCTCATCGAAACGCCGACCGGGCATGTCCCGCTGTCGAAACTCGCGTCCATCGAGGATGGTGACGGGCCGAACCAGGTCAGCCGCGACGACGGCAAGCGCCGCATCGTGCTGTCGGCCAATGCGCAGCAGCGGCCGCTCTCGGAAATCGTCGAGGACATCCGCGCCGTGGTGGCCGACATGAAACTGCCCGAAGGCTACTTCATCACGCTCGGTGGGCAGTTCCAGGCACAGGAAGAAGCGTCGCGTCTCGTGGGGCTGCTCTCTATCGTGTCGCTCGTGCTGATGTTCGTCGTGCTCTACAGCCGCTACAAGTCGGTTCGGCTCTCGGCGCTGATCATGGCCAACATTCCGCTCGCGCTGGTCGGCGCAGTGATCGGCCTGTGGATATCCGGCCAGCCCTTGTCGGTCGCGGCGCTCATCGGCTTCATCACGCTCGCCGGCATCTCGGTGCGTAACGGCATCCTGAAGGTCAGCCACTACATCAACCTGATGCGCATCGAAGGCGAAAGCTTCGATCACAAGATGATCCTGCGCGGCTCGCTGGAACGCCTCTCCCCCGTACTGATGACGGCGCTGGTCACGGCATTTGCGCTGGCGCCGCTGCTATTCGAGGCTGAGCGCCCGGGTACCGAGATCCTGCATCCGGTCGCGGTGGTGATCTTCTCGGGCCTCATCAGCTCGACACTGCTCGATACCTTCCTGACCCCCGCGATGTTCTGGCTCTTTGGTCGCCGCGACGTCGAGCGCCTGCTCAACGACCGGAATGCCGAAGCGTTCTGACCCTGATCCGCTCACGACACCGAACCTGAAAGGAGAAAACATGAAACTCTCGAAGCTCATCACCCTTGCCACCCTGGTGGCCGTCGGCCCGGCCTTCGCGGCGGACAAGCACGACCACGCCCACGGACATGAGTCCATGCACGGCGGCCTGGTGGTCGAGGTCAAGGATGTCGACCTCGAGCTCGTCGCCAAGCCTGACGTCATCCAGCTGCACCTGCGCGATCACGGCAAACCGGTTGATGTGACCAACGGCAACGCCAAGCTCACGCTCCTGTCCGGCACTGACAAACAGGAAGTCGAACTCAAGCCCGCTGGCGACCGGCTGGAGGCCAAGGGGAGCTTCAAGGTGGGCGCCGGCACCAAGCTGGTGGCCGTCGTCACGCTGCCGGGCAAACCCTCCACCACGGCGCGCTTCACGCTGAAGTGACGTCGTCCGCTTGCCCGCAGCACGTCGCTGCGGGTGGCCAACTCATGTAACCCGGGGGTGACCCAATGAAAACTCTTGTGGCAGGAATGGTTGCCGTTGCCGTCGGTGCTCTGGGCGGCTGTGCGAGCCCCACCGTGTTCGAAGGGAAATACGCGCAGGACGATGGGTGGCGCAAAGGAACTGTTGTCGAAATCGGGCCGGCGACTAGCTTGAAGCGGCCTTCGTTCTATGACTGCAGGGCCGAGGCGTCCGACGCGGAAGGCGACACGCCGTACGTGATGGTTGCGTTTCTGCGCAATGGCCACCCGTACGCGCGCGCCGCAAAGTTGCCTGCAGATGCGCAATTGCAGGTCGGTGACAAAGTGTATGTGAACTTCAAGGACTGCAACGCACCGATCCCGAAGCGCAACTCATGAACATTCGACCGGATGGAATTCAATTGATGCGCTTGTCTCGAAGGGCGCAGGCGGGCGTTGCGATGGATCAACGGCCGGGGAGCCTTGGTTCGTCTCGTCAGGGCCGACACGATGCATGACGACATCCATCACGAAGCCTGGCGCGACCGAGTCGTCCCTGCACTGCTCGACGCCGTTCGAGAAGGCGACGTCGCGGAAGTGCGGAGGTGGCTGGCTGACGGATTGCCCGCCAACTGGCAGGACGTCGAGGGGTGCAGCCTGATCTTCCTGGCGGCATATCATCGCCAATGGGCGGTCGTCGACTGCCTACTGGCAGGTGGTGCATCGGTCGACCTGCCCGATCGTCGGGGATGGACCCCCCTCTTCTGGGCCGCCTTCAACGGTCATGCCGACATCGTGTCGTTCCTGATCGGCCGCGGCGCCAGTCCCGACGCGCGAAACGAGGACGGGGAGTGGCCCTTGTTTTGGGCCGTCTACAAGGGACACACGTCAGTGGTCCGGCATCTCCTCGTCGGCGGTGCGAAGCGGAACCAGCTCGATGCGGAGGGACATGACGAACTCTGGCTCGCGCAGACTTTGGGGCGGCAGGACATCGTCGCCATCCTGGAGGGGCCTCGAGCCCGGCACACGAATCGCCACGTCCGGAAAAGTCCGAACGAGACAATGTGATTCCAACCCTCGACGCCCGTCACATCCCCCCTTACCCCGGCTCCAACTGGTCCCGTGAAGTCCACTCCGCAACTTCCGTGCATTTGCCTTCTGAAAACGACAAACGAGGTGCTGACGGGATGTGGATGGAGGTGCTGGCGCCGGAGCGGCCGAACCAGAACAAGACAGGCAGGAGGCGGCCTTGGATTTCAGATTGCTGCGTTACTTCGTCGCGGTTGCGGAAGAACTGCATCTGGCCCGTGCAGCCGAGCGTCTGGGCATCGAGCAATCGGCTGTGTCGCGTGCGATGCGCGACTTGGAAAACCAGCTTGGCGTACAGTTGTTCGACCGCAGCACACGTCTGACGCGGCTGACCTGGGCCGGCCAAGTGTTCCTCGGCGAATGCCGGCGCGTGCAGGCTACCGTGGAGCAGGCAGTCAAGAGCGCCAAGGCGGCGGCACAGGGCTACCAGGGCAGTCTGCGCATCGCCATCTGCGACAGCCTGGCGCAGCCCCGCATTGCCACCTTGCTGGCACGCAGCCGCGAGGATGAGCCCGAGCTGGAGATTCGCGTCTTCGAGCTGCCGTTCGCGCAGCAGATCAAGATGCTGCACAACGATCTGCTGGACATCGGCTTTGCGTTGTCAAACGCGGTACATGATGGCCTCG